>DATMPQ010000187.1:0-8508 GCA_035567015.1 Chthoniobacterales bacterium
CGGCGGGCAGATAGCCGCTGAAGGAAACGACATACTTTCCTTTTTCGTAGCCACCTTTCGGATCGACCTTTTGGGCGGTACCAGTTTTGCCAGCAATGGTAAAACCGGCGACGGCGGCGGCGGCGGCAGTGCCGCGATCACTCACGACACCGCGCAGCGCATCGCCAATTTGTCTGGCTGTCTGGGGAGAAATGGCCTGGCGCAAAACGACCGGCGAAAGCGAGCTGAGAGTTTTGCCGTCGTCGCTACTAATCGATTTCACCATGCGCGGAGTGATCAATTTGCCGCCATTGGCGATCGCCGCCATCGCCACGGTCATCTGCAATGGCGTCACTCCGATTTCATGGCCCATCGGAATTCGTGTGATCGAGATCTTGCTCCAGGATTGGGGCGGGCGAATCAGACCGCTGATCTCACCGGGAAGTTCGATCCCGGTGCGCTCACCAAAACCGAAGCGGCGAATGTACTCATAGAATTTTTGCTCGCCGACGCTACAGGCGAGTTTGGCTGCGCCGATGTTGCTCGATTTTACGAGAATGTCTTGCACACTCAACTCCCCGAAGGGCCGATGATCGTGCAACGCGCTTCCCCCGAAATTCCAGACGCCATTTTCGCAAAAAATCATCGAGTCAGGACTGACCTTGTGCTCGTTGAGCGCGGCGGCAGCGGTCACAATCTTGAAAGTGGAACCCGGCTCCATCATGTCGATGATGGCACGGTTTTTCATCTGCTCTGGTTTAGCGTCCGCGCGCAGATTGAGATCGAAACTGGGGCGGTTGGCCATCGCCAGAATTTCGCCCGTCTGCGGTCGCATCAGAATGATGGTGGCTTTTTGCGGGGCGTATTCGCGCATGGCGGAGTCGATTTCGTTTTCGACGATGTTTTGCAGGTTAAGATCCACAGTCAGATGCACCTGATAACCGTTGCGCGGGGCGCGTTCCTGCCCGCGGTAGAGGACGATTTCCTGGCCGGCGCGATTATGTTCGATGTAACGGTAGCCATCTTGCCCGTGCAGATATTCTTCCATGGAAGCTTCCACACCCTGGATACCGCGATGATCGAAGTCCGTGAATCCGATCACGTGGCAAAGCATGGAGCCATTCGGATAAATGCGGGTGGCGTCGTGCTCGAAATAGACGCCGCGCAGATTTCGCGCCCGTAGCTTCTCGCGCAGCGCCACAGCCAGCGCTTCCGGCACTTCACGCTTGATCACGATGTAACGGCGGTCACCGCGTAATTTTGCCGCCAGCTCGCGCGCGGGAATCTTCAGCTCATGGCCGACCAGATCGATGATAGCGTCGAGATCGTTCAGATGGGTCGCATCGGCCACGACAGTTTCGATGGGCACATTGTGCGCGAGGACTTCATTGTTTGCGTCGAGAATTGCGCCGCGCTCCGCGTAAATGATTTGTTTATAAACGTGTTTTTCAGCAGCCAGCCCGGCGTACTCGTCGTGCTTGATCATCTGGAGATAGATCAATCGAAAAGAAAAACCGCTGAAGAGGGCGGTGAAAGCGAGGCACACCAGCGCGCAACGGATTCGGCTATTCCACTTCATCGGCCGGCGGGTTGATTGGCTACAGGTTGGATCGCATCTTCGCCGTTGGGCGACGCGGGCATCGTGAGTCGCACGATGTTATGCTCGGAAATTGGGATCATTTTCAAATAGCCTTCCTTCAGGCGGCGCTGCAAAGCGGATCGCGAGGTCAGCGCCGCGATTTGGACGCTGGCGACATCGTTCTGGGTGCGGAGACTGGCCAACTCGTTCTCAAGCGCCTTTTTACGGTCGCCGAGATGGTACAGTTGCAGCGTCAAATAGACGTAACTCAGGCCGGCGAGTGCGAGAAACGCGGTCAGCACAATCCAACGCGCCAACGACGCTGCATCGACTCTGTTCCAATTTCTGTGACGTGACCGGTTCATGTGATTTTTTCGGCGACGCGCAATTTTGCGCTGCGGGAGCGTGGGTTGGCGCGTTGTTCCTCTTCGCCCGGTTCTACCGGTTTCGGCGTGATCAATTTCAGATCGTATTCAGGATTGCGCCGCGGCGCGGGCCATTCCGGCCGGTCGAGCCATTCCCGACTGCGGTCGCGGAAGAAATTTTTTACGATCCGATCTTCCAGAGAATGAAATGTGATAACAGCAATGCGCGCACCGGTCTCCAGTCGGTCCGTCAGAACACGCAGGCCTTCTGTCAGTGCGCGGAGCTCATCATTTACTTCCATGCGCAACGCTTGAAAAACCTGCGTTGCCGGATGACGACGCCCGTGCCGCTCGACGACTTTTTCGATCGCACGCGCGAGCGGGAGGGTTTCACGGAAAGGCGCACTCTTGCGCGCCTTAACGATGAAACTGGCGATGCGACGTGCGGCTGGTTCCTCGCCGAGATCACGAAATAAGCGAGTGAGTTGTTCTTCGCTGTAATTGTTAACGATATCGGCCGCGGTCAGCACGTTGCGCGGGTCCATGCGCATATCGATCGGTCCATTACGCATCACGCTGAAACCGCGCTCCGCATTTTCAAGTTGCCGCGACGAGACGCCAAGGTCGAGAAGCGCACCACCGATTGTTGTGACTCCGAGCTCGTCGAGAACTTTGTCCGCGTAGCGAAAATTCGCCTGCCGCAACGTGATCCGCCCGCCGAACCTCGCCAGTCGATCGGTCGCATGTTGGATTGCTTCGGGATCTTGATCCAAAGCCAAGACGTCGGCGCCACTTCTCAAGATGGCTTCCGTGTGGCCGCCGCCCCCGCAGGTGGCATCGACCACGAGAGAACTCGGCCGCGGCGCGAGCAATTCCATTACTTCAGCCGCGAGTACCGGGCGGTGATAAGTAAAGTCCTCCATTTCCTGCGCCTCCTCTTCTAGAATGAGCGGACCGGATGCGAACCAGACCGGCCGCTCAAACAGTAATGCGTTCATATTTTTCCTGGCCGATGGCCACTTACAAACCGATCACATTTGCAACATGCTGATAGGTGGGCGTTTCCTCTTCATGCGCCCGTTTCCAGCGTTGCAAATTCCAAATTTCAAAGCGCCCGCGGCCGCCGACGAGCGCAACTTCGCCTTTCAATCCGACCTTCTTGCAAAGCTCCTCGGGCAAAACGAGACGACCTTGTCGATCCGCTGCGCCGTGCTGCGCACGCGAATGCAGTTGGCGCAAAAAAACGCGACGATCGGGCGCGGAGACGTTTGGGTTCGATTCCGCCGCTGAACTCATCCGAGCAAACTCCTCCGGCGACATAACGAGGAGAAATTGATGACTCGCTTCCGCCAAAATGATGAACTCTCCACTTTCGTCGCGACGCCAGCGTGCAGGAATGGTGATGCGATTCTTATCATCAATGAAGTGACGAAATTCGCCGGCGTAGAGGAGTTGAGTTTGAGAAAGAGGATCCATGGTAAGTGGAGAATTGGTCCATTCCAATCCACTTTCCTCCACTTTTAACCACCTTGCGTGTGAGGGTGTCAATAAAAAATTAACGCCCATTTGCAGCCCCTCTCCCCACCCGTAAACCCTGCCTTCACCCCCAATGAGCCTGTGCGCGCAAAATGGACATGAGCACGGCTGTACAAGATCCTTTACAGCCGCTATTTGGCAGGAAAGCAGACCGGCTATGCGATTTTTCGACGCCTCCGGCAAACTGATCGGGCCGGACATGGACGCCGTTACCGAGCGCTTCTGTTTCACCGTAAAAGGGCGCAAATAGCGGCCGCACAGTTGCTCATGGCTTGCCAGCGTCCGCAAAGAGGTCTAGAGGGGATTAACGTGATTGATTACATCCAGAAGGGTGGTTTGCTGATGTGGCCAATTCTGGCTTGCAGCATCATTTCGATCGCCGTCTTCGCCGAGCGCGTCTTTTACTTGCATCGGGCGACGATCCATGTCGGTGAATTTTTAAAGGGGCTTTCCAATCTCATCCAGCGCCGCAACTTTGCCGAAGCGTTACACGAATCGGCCGGCACACCTGGCCCAGTCGCGCGCGTGATTCATTCTGCGATCATCCGGCACGATGCGCCGCGATCGGAGCTGCGCGAGATTGTGCAGGAAGCCGGACAGCTCGAGGTACCGAAACTGGAGCGATTTCTCGGCGTGCTGGCCACGCTCGCTTTTCTCGCGCCATTGCTCGGATTACTTGGAACCGTCGCAGGAATGATTGATGCGTTCGGCACAATCGCGTCGCACGGCGGGTATGCCACTGTGACTGAACTTTCCAGCGGCGTTTACAAGAGTCTTTTGACGACTGCTGCGGGCCTGGTCGTCGCCACGCCCACCTTCGTCGCTTACAGTTATCTCTCAGCGCGCGTGAACACGATGTTGCACGAAATGGAACGCGCCGGGATTGAGATTGTGCACATGTTGACAGAGAGCCGACCGCTCAGCGGGATCATCAGCTTTCAACAGCCCGCGGAAACAACCGCCGCCGATCGGGAAGCAGGTCTCGATCGCTAGATCGACAATCACTTCAGCGCGCGCATGAAGCTCAGCCGGACGAAGGAATATAACTTCGGCTGGCTCGTCCTTTTTCCGTTACTCGACGTCGTTTTTCTCCTGGTTTTCTTTTTATTGCTCAGTTCGAATTTTATTTTGCAGCCTGGAATTTCTGTTTCGGTGCCGTTTTCGCGGTTTACGCTCGGTCCGCAGATCAATCAGCAAATCATCAGCATCACCGGTGGCGCTGCGCCCGCGATTTATTTCCGGGATCAAAGGATCACACTCGATCAGCTCGGACCGGCCTTGGACGCAGCCAAGCACGAAGGCCGCTCGATCATCATTAAGGCGGACCGCTTGACTCCCTACGAAATAGTTATCGAGGTCGCAAACGCCGCGCTCGAACATGGAATCACGTCCGTCGCGCTGGCCACAGCTCCGCCGCGATGAACACCTCGTTGTCTGCGCCTGCGCCCACACCGCTTCTTTTTAACTGGGAAGCGCCGCCGCGCCGGAAAGCAGCGATCACAGCTTTTCTCGTTGCGTCCTTAATTGCACACGCTCTTTGTTTTTACATTTTTCAAATTGTTTATCCGCCGACGGTCTCGCTCCTGCCGCCGCCAGCCCGCGTCAGTTTGATCGCGCCCAATTCTGAAGAAGGCCGCACGGTACTGCGCTGGGTTGATGCGGAAGACCCCGCGCTCGCTTTCGCCACGCAACGTCCGCCGGAGGCAAGGCTGCACGCGTTGCCGAAAGTGCGCCACATTCCATCCTATCTCGCGACGGAGCCGGCCCTGAAAGAGGTTCCGCCGCTAGTTACCGATCTTCGCACGCCGAGTTCGCAGCCCCCAGCGGCCGTGCCGATTGTCCACCAGCAAGCTGCCCTCGCCACGAGTGCAACGCCGACATCTGTTTCGTTCTCAAAGGAGTTCGATGGTTTGGGCGCTCCGAATTTGCCGACACCAAGTTTTTCCGCATCGAGCAACGAGCCACCGGAGAGCGTCCGTTTTCGCGTTGCGGTCGGCGTCCGGGGAGAAATCCGCTACTGCTTTCCACTGAATTCGTCAGGCGATACGGCCCTAGATGAGCAAGCCAGACATCACCTCATGCTCTGTCGTTTCTCTGGAGGACCGACAACCGGGGAAAAAAGCGATCAGTCTCTCACTTGGGGTATCGCAACGATCGAGTGGGGCAATGATGTCGCGCGCCCGTCGGCAACACCGACGAGCATAGGTTCACCGTGATTCGGGTTAGTCTGGCCACACTCGTTACGATTTATCTGCTGCTTTTCCTTGCGGCGGTTTTCCTCTTCTGGATATTGGGAGAGTGGAATCGACGACGCCGCGAACGCCGAGCGTTACAGTATCGGCTGCGTTGCGTCATGTGCGCGTTCGAATTTGAAGATCGAACCGACGCTTTGCTTCCGCGGTGTCCGCGCTGCGGAAGTCTAAACGAACGATTTAGAATGGAGCGAATTTAAAAATGGGAATGTGGATCGGCCGCAATCGCAAAGCCCGCGTGACCTACGGTTTCGATGAAATCGCGCTCGTGCCTGGTCGCGTCACGATCAATCCAAACGAGGTCGACATCACCTGCCGCTGGCCGCGCAAACAAGCGGACCCGCTCGTGTTAAAAATTCCAATTCTCGCCAGCGCGATGGACGGAGTGGTCGATGTCCGCTTCGCCATCGCCATGAGCAAACTGGGCGGACTAGCGGTGCTTAATCTGGAAGGCGTGCAAACGCGCTATAAGAATCCCCAGGAGGTCCTGCAAAAAATTGTCGAGGCGGACAAATCTGAAATCACGGCGCTGCTGCAAAAAATTTATCAGGAGCCGGTCCAAAAAGATTTAATTGCGGCACGAATTCGCCAGATCAAAGACAGTGGCGCGTTGGCCGCGGTCAGCTCTATTCCGCAACGCGCGACCGAATTCGGCGAGATTGCGGAAGAGGCAGGGGCCGATGTTTTTGTTGTCCAAAGCACGGTTTCAACCGTCCGCCATATTTCATCGGAATATAAATCGCTCGACCTGGAGAAATTTTGCCGTGAGATGCGCATCCCCGTAATCGTCGGCAACACCGTCGGCTATGAAGTAACTTTCGAGATCATGGAGTGCGGGCCGGCCGCGGTCTTGATCGGCGTCGGGCCAGGAGCGGCCTGCACCTCGCGCGGGGTGCTCGGGCTGGGCGTCCCGCAAGTTACGGCGACAGTGGATTGCGCGGCAGCGCGCGACGCTTATTTCAAAAAAACTTCGTGCTATGTGCCGATCATCACCGACGGGGGCATGAGCAAGGGCGGTGATGTTTGCAAAGCGCTCGCTTGCGGCGCGGATGCCGTGATGGTCGGCAGCGCGTTTGCCAAAGCGCAGGAAGCGCCTGGCTGCGGCTACCACTGGGGAATGGCTACGCCGCATGCGAACCTTCCGCGAGGGACGCGCATCAAGGTCGGCACGACAGGTTCCTTGAAACAAATTCTCTTCGGCCCGGCTGAAGTTGACGATGGCAGCCAAAATCTGGTCGGTGCAATCACGACCTGCATGGGAAATGTAGGCGCCCGCACGATCGCAGAGTTGCAGCAAACGGAAATCATCATTGCGCCATCGATCAAGACCGAGGGGAAACTTTTTCAAACTGTCCAGAGCGTCGGAATGGGCAGCGGGTGAAGAAAGTGACAAGTGATGAGGAATAACCGATAAGCGTCCAAGAGCGAATTACCCTTTCACCTCTCGTCTTCTTTTTTGCCTTTCACTTTTCACTCATCACCCATCCATTCCCTAAATGAATACGGATCGAAGAGTCGTCATCACTGGTCTGGGTGCGATTACGCCGGTCGGAAACAACGTGGAGACGTTCTGGTCGAATCTTAAGAAGGGCGTCAGCGGCATTCGCAAAATCGAGGCCTTCGATACTACCGGCTACGATTGCCAGATCGGCGGTGAAGTGCGCGGCTTCGACCCGAAACCATTTTTCGGCAACCCGAAAGATATACGGCGAACCGATCGTTTTGCGCAACTCGCGCTGGCCGCGGCGAAGATGGCGCTCGAAAACAGTGGGATCGATCTTGAAAAGCTCAATCGAGACCGCTTCGGCGTGATTGTCAGCAGTGGCATCGGCGGCCTAAAAACGTTGGAGGATCAATACACGGTCCTAGTGACCAAGGGGCCGTCCCGAAACTCCCCTTTCACGATTCCGATGTTGATCAGCAATATGGCGAGCGGTCTCATCTCGATGGAGTACGGGCTGCATGGTCCAAATTTGTGCATCGTCACCGCCTGCGCGACCTCGAACAACGCCATCGGCGAATCGTGGCGGATGATTAAGTTCGGCGATGCCGATGTTTTTCTCGCTGGAGGATCCGAGGCTTCGATTGTCGCGATTGGTCTTGCAGGTTTCTCGGCCATGAGAGCGCTCAGCACGCGCAACGACGAACCCGAGCGCGCTTCGCGACCGTTCGACCGCGATCGCGATGGCTTTGTCATGAGCGAAGGGGCCGGTGTTCTTGTTGTGGAGGAGCTGGAACACGCGAAAGCGCGCGGCGCGAAGATTTATTGCGAACTCACAGGCTACGGACTTACCGCAGACGCCTACCACATGACTGCTCCGCCACCGAACGGCGAAGGCGCCGCTCGCGCCATGCAACTCGCGCTCGACCATGCCCGCATTTCCCCAAACCAAGTTGATTACATCAACGCCCATGCCACCTCTACAGACATAGGCGATATTTGCGAGACCCGCGCGATCAAGAAGGTCTTCGGCGATCACGCCCACAAAGTTTCGATTAGCTCGACCAAATCGATGACCGGCCACTTGTTAGGTGGCGCCGGCGGCGTCGAGATGGCGGCCTGCGCGCTTGCCATCCGTGATTCCGTAATTCCGCCCACGATCAATCTGGAGAATCCGAGCGAAGAATGCGACCTCGATTACACGCCAAACGTGGCGCGAGAAAAGAAAGTGCGTGTCGTGTTAAACAACTCGTTCGGCTTCGGCGGCCACAACGCAACCCTCGTCGCGACGGAATTTACCGGCTGAACCGGCGCCCAGTTCGACTTCGCTCACTGCAGACCTTCTCTCTTAAATTC
>DATMPQ010000188.1:0-10879 GCA_035567015.1 Chthoniobacterales bacterium
GAGGCGACCGGCCTCGCCCCGCAAAACAATCTCGAATCAGCAATCGTAGTGACATTGGCGCCAGGCGCGTACACGGCAATCGTAAGCGGAAAGAATGGCGGTACCGGCAACGCCTTGGCTGAAGTTTATGATTTAAACCCAGCCGGCCAATCCGTTCTAGCTAACGTAAGCACGCGGGGTTTTGTGGGAACCGGCGACGATGTTTTGATTGGCGGATTCATTATCGCGAGTGGCGAGCCGCCGGTGATCGTCCTGCGCGCGATTGGACCCTCGCTCAGCTCTCACGGCGTTGCGCAGCCGCTGCAAGATCCGAACATTGAACTGCACGACCAAAACGGAACGCTCATCGGGTCGAACGACAATTGGAGAGATACGCACCCGACGGCGATTAAAGCGACTCTGCTCGCTCCGGCCGACACTCGCGAATCCGTTATCGTGGCATCCCTGGTCGCAGGCAACTACACTGTCATCGTGCGTGGTAACAACGGCGCGACGGGAGTAGCACTGGTGGAAGCGTACCGGCTCGAGTAACACGGCTACTCGTTAGGCCGAATTGTTTCGGCAACGTGCCGAACTCAAGGAGCGGCGGTCTCCAGTCCGCCGAAGAGAGGCGGCTTGGAAGGCGCCCCTCCTTGACAGCGGAACGACGTTACGACCAGGTGATCAATCGCAGCTCGTGCTCTTGCATCAGGTGCGGATTTGTGGGGACGACCCGCACGCTGAATCCGTAAGCTCCACTTTCGGAGGCGGGAACCAAGCCTTGGTAGATATAACTGCCGTCACCGTTCTGGCTGCTTTGCGCCAGAATTGTAACCGCAGGATTTTTGATGCCGCCGTTCTCTGATTCACCGTGATAGGCTTCAACGCGCACGTGTTTCGGATCCACTGCGCCGAGATGAACGCGTGCGCTCAACTGGAGCGACTCGCCCACTGGAATGTTTTGCCGATCGGTGTTGCCGATCTGCACGTCTTGAATGCGCACTTGCGGCCAATCTTTGCGCATTTTGGATTTCCACTGGCTCAGGTACGTGGCGGCTGAGCAATTGTCGCGCGAAAAATCTTCGTGCGATTTTGCGGCTGGAATGTAAAGCCGCTCGGTGTATTCCTTCACCATCCGATGGGTGTTGAAGACCGGCGTGACGCTGCGAATCGATTCGCGCATCAATTGCAGCCAGGCGAGGGGAAGTTTGCCGTCCGGTTTCGCGTAATAAAGTGGGATGATTTGGTTCTCGAGCAGTTGATAGAGACTGCCCGCATCGACTTCATTTTGAAATTCGATGGTGCCGTTGTCGATCTCCGGGCCGATCGCCCAGCCGTTGTTGCCGTTATATCCTTCGCGCCACCAACCATCGAGCACGCTCAGGTTGAGTCCACCGTTTGGCGCCAATTTCATTCCGCTGGTGCCGCTCGCTTCCAGTGGACGGAGTGGATGGTTCAGCCAAAGATCGACCCCCTGCACGAGACGGCGGGCAATGTAACTATCGTAATCTTCGAGGAAGACGAGGTGGTTCTCCAAGCCGGCTTGGCGGCTGAATTTGTAAACCTCTTGGATAAGCGCTTTGCCGGCTTCGTCGCGCGGATGCGCCTTACCGGCAAAAATAAATTGCACCGGGCGCGTCGTGTCGTTAAGCAATCGATGAAGGCGTTCCTTGTTGCCGAACAAGAGCGCGCCCCGCTTGTAGGTGGCAAAGCGTCTGGCGAATCCGATCGTTAGAATTTCCGGATCGAGAATCTGGTTGACCCTGCGGATCGCCTCCGGCGATTCGCCCACACGCTCCCGGCGCATGCGCACCCTTTCGCGCACGAACTCGACGAGACGGAATTTCAGTTTTTGATGCGTCTCCCAAAGTTGCGCATCAGGAATATCGATGACCCCGCGCCAAAAATCCGCCTCGGTGAGATGTTCTTCCCAATTGTGGAGATACCTGCTATAGAGCGCGGAAAACTCCGGCGCCATCCAGGTTTTTGTGTGCACGCCGTTGGTGATGCTAGTGATCGGCACTTCGTGCACCGGCACGCCGGTCCAAACGTCTTTCCAGAGCGATCGGGTGACTTCGCCGTGCAATTTGCTCACGCCGTTGGCGTGCCGGCTGAGCCGCAACGCCAGGATGGTCATGCTGAAGGGATCGCTGGGGTTGACCCGCGTTTGGCCGAAGGAGAAGAGTTCGTCGAATGGAATATTAAGCTCCTTCGCGAATTGGCCGAAATATTTCCGCATCATCTCGCGCGGGAAGGAATCGTTGCCCGCCGGGACAGGCGTGTGGGTGGTGAAAACGTTGGCCGCGGCCACCACTTGCAGGGCGGAATAGAAATCGAGCTTCTTCTCGACGACATTGAGACGAATTCGTTCGAGCGCGAGGAAGGCCGAGTGTCCTTCGTTCATGTGAAAGACGTCCGCTTCGATCCCAAGCGCGCTCAGCGCTTTGACGCCGCCGATTCCGAGCATGATCTCCTGGCGCATCCGCATTTCCAGATCGCCGCCATAAAGCTCAGCGGTGATCAATCGATCCTCGGCGCTGTTTTCCGGAGTCTCTGTATCGAGAAGATACAGATTGACGCGGCCCACTTGCAGTTGCCAAATCTTCGCGAAAACCTCGCGATCCAAAATTCGCACCGAGATAAGTAAGTTCGCATCGCCGCGGCGCACTTCGCGGATCGGCAGGTCGTGGAAATTCTGATTGAGGTTGACCGCTTCCTGCACGCCCTCTTTGTCGATTTGCTGCTTGAAATAACCGTGGCGGTAAAGCAGGCCGATCGCGACGAAGTTTAGATCGAGATCGCTCGCCGATTTGCAATGGTCGCCCGCGAGAATGCCCAGACCGCCAGAATAATTCGGGATCGATTCGTGGAAGCCGAATTCGGCGGAAAAATAGGCGACCGGATTCTTGATCGCGCTGCCTGCTCCCGTTTTTCCGTAAGTGTCTTTGCGGGCAAGATAATTGCGGAATGCGTCATGGACTTCCTTCAGCTCGCGTAGGAAAGCTTTGTCCTGCGAAACTTCCTCCAGGCGCGATTGCCGCGAGAGCTGGAGCATGCGCACCGGGTTGTGATTGGTCCGGTTCCAAAGCTCAGGGTCGAGATGACGAAACAGGCGGCGGGCCGAGGGCTCCCACGTCCACCAAAGATTGAAGCTCACTTCGCGCAACGGCTCGAGCGTCGCTGGCAAGGTCGGAGTCACATGATAAGTTTGAAATGTCGGCATGGGAGAAGCGGTAAATGGAAAATCGAGCGGGAGTTAATCAAGAAAACGTCTCGCGGCAAGTTGTGCGTCGTGCGCGACCAGCAGACCGGTGACGCTTTCCACACTCTTTGGCGATCATCGCGATCTCATCGCTGTGCATAACATGGGCCAACCTTGCGGTTATTAATCGCATTGCCCGACCGACCGGCCGATCCAGTGACGCGTTGCATACCTATATCGACATTTTCCGTGGCGCGAGCACGAGCCCGACAACAAATCCCGTGATCAATCCGCAAAGGTGAGCCGCCATGCTGACCTGCGGCGTTGAGAGATCGAACATGAGCTGAATCACGACGATCATCGTGATATTGGCCAAACGCTGCTTCGCGCTTGGAGCGTGACGATGTCGAAGCAAGAATCCGGCCCACGCGCCTACGATGCCCATGACGCATCCGGATGCGCCGACCAGCTGAGCCACGTGAACGAGGCCAAAGACGGTTAGCAGCACAACGCCCGCGCTGGATCCAAATCCTGAAATCAAATAACAGACGGTAAATCGCACGCCGCCGATGGCTCTTTCCAGCGGCGGGCCCAGGACATAGAGCGCAAAAAGATTGAACAGGAGATGTGCGGAGCCGCCGTGCAGGAAAAGCGCGGTGAAAAGACGCCAGTACTCGCCCTGCATGACAACTGCGTATGGTTCGAGCGCGCCGAGCCGATGTAGCGTTTCTGGATTGGTCCAATCACCGAATGAAATTTCGAACAGAAACGCGCCAATGTTCAGGAGAATGAAAACGAGAACTGCCGGCGCGCTCCAGAGACGCCCAGCTGATCGATCTAATCGGTTACCCGTGGGACGCAAAACGGGTCGATCTTCCTGCGCGTTGGCTGACTGAATCCACGGGTGCAACGCGCCCTCGTTTCGACGGGATTCAAGAACGCGAAATGACGCAATCTGCTCACGCAATTCCGCGTTCGGATGCAAAATCTGGACAGCCATGGCCAGTCTTCTCGCGGCTTTGTACCGCTGGCGCGCGGCGAGCTCCGTCACTTTTCGCAGCGCAATTGCCGGAAGAAACAAGAACGCGAACCAGGCGCCGCCACCGATGTATCCAGCTTGCTCGCGGAAAAAGAGCCAGGCTGCGCCGGTCATGGCGAGGACAACGAGCGCTGCGATGCGCCACCCGCGATAAGTTCCACCCGGTCGCCACGCCCGTGCCAAAACAACCAGCGGCGAAACCACCGCGATAAAAAGAAAAATGTGATTCAGGTCCACCATATCTATTTTGATAAGAGACGCGGATAAGTCATTGAGCGTTGGCCATTGAACGTTAAGCTTTGAGCGTTATTTTTTGGGAAGCAGCAAACGTCCGACCTCCAACGTCCAACGTCCAACATCGAATTTAGAGCATGCGTCTCACGGTCACTTATTATCTCGATGTTATTTCTTCGTGGTGTTTCCTTACCGAGCCGGCCTGGGCGGAACTGAAAAAACGCTATGAAGGCAAATTAGAGTTTCAGTGGAAGATCGCGCTGCTCGACAAGACTGGGCTGCCAATTTCGCGAGAGCAGGAGGAATGGTTTTACCGCCGCAGCGGCACGCTCATGCGCTCGCCCTTCATGCTGAGCAGCGCATGGTTTGAACCGGGCTGGCCCGAATATCTCGCGCCAAATTGCGTAGCGGAAGCAGCCAAGGATTTTGGAATTACCGACGATCACGTGCGCCTCGCGCTCGCCTACGCTGGCTTGCGCGAGGGAAAAAAAATTGGTGAGTGGGAAATCGCCGCACAAATCGGCGCGGTCGCGGCGAAGATCGACAAGAAGGAATTGCTCGAGCGGGCGCGTTCGCCTGTTGTCGAAACTCGAGTTCGCGCCGACACAGCTGATTTCCATTCGATGCAAGTGACGCAGCGACCGACATTCGTGATCGATACCGAAATCGGAGATCGCGCGGTCTTTTCCGGTTTTGCTCGAGTTGCTCCGCTCGCTGCCGCGGTCGATGCCATGCTCGATGACGCGGAAGCTTACACGGCATTTGCCGCGCATTTCGGCGTGCCACCAAGAACCTGATTACAATTGAGAAATGGTTAATGTGTGAGGTAGCGAATTCGGAAGGATGATGTTCTTTGTCGAAGAAGGATGGCTGGTTCAACGGTAGATATTCCCGATTGTGTGCGAACTCGGTTTCCAAGTGGCACGTCGTGTGGCTTGGGGTCGCTCGTCGCCGCGTGAACACGTTTGCTCATTTCGGCGCGCTACCTGCTTCTTAAAAACGAGATCGACAATCAGATTCATCTTGCCAGCGCAGAAATGTTGCCTACAACTTTCCCTCGGCTCGCGATTATTAATGCGGGCACGTCGTCGCGGTCATCGCAGCCGCGGCGAGGCCGAGTGCATCAGCGTTTGCGAAAGCGAACGTTGAGAATTTGCGATGAGATGAAATCACGACGATGCGGCGCACTCCCGTTTCGCCGGCCCGGAGCTTGATTTAATCTGCAACCACAATTTCGCGTCAACGGTCGGATTCGCGCCCGCGAAGTCCGGGTCATTCTAGGGTCTAGCGGTGAACAGCTCGGTGTCATGAAGTTGCCGGACGCCTTGCGCAAAGCGACAAGCCTCGGCCTCGATCTCGTCGAAGTCGCACCGACGGCCAATCCGCCAGTTTGCAAAATCGTCGCGCTCGGAAAATTTCGTTACGACATCTCCAAGCAGGCAAAAGACAAGAAACCTTCCGGGACGAAACTGAAGGAGATCAAGTTCCGGGTGAATATCGATGAGCACGATTACCTGACAAAAGTCCGGCACGGCGAAGAATTCCTCGAGCGGGGCAACAAAGTCCGCGTGCAGCTCCAATTTCGCGGCCGGGAAATGGCGCACCAGGAATTCGGGATGCAGCTCATGGAAAAAGTGCGCGAAGATCTCTCCGGAATGTCGCAGGTGGAGATGGAGCCGAAGATTACCGGCCGCAATGTTACCATGACGTTGTCGCCCTTGCCCGCAAGCCGTCGGAAGCGGCGATTCGCGTCGCTGCCGAAGACGCCTGGAACCGCTGTTTCACCGAACGGGACCCAATTGTAAACGAGTCAGGCGCGACCGCCGTCGTGTTTCAGTTAGGGCGATTTTGACGCCGCTGGCGTCGCCGCCGGTGCATTCATTGATTGGATCTTTTGTAGTCGCTCCTTGCGGTTCAGCGCTTCAGCGTTGTGCTTGTCGAGTTTCAGGGCCTTTTCCGTGTCGGCCATCGACTTCTTTATGTCGCCCTTCTTTTCGTAGATATAACCGCGATAAAGATAATATCGAACTTCATTTGGATTGAGCCTGATCGCCTCGGAGTAATCGGCGAGCGCTTTGTCCAGATCGTTCATCTTCATCTCAACATAGGCGCGACGTTCGTAGATACCCGGGTCATTCGGCTTCATCTTTAGCGCTTCGTTGAAGTCGGCGATCGCCTCCGGGAATTTTTGCTCAGTGGTGTAGGCAGTGCCGCGCTGTTGCAAACTGGCGATGAGATTTGGCGCCTGCTTGCTATCGAGCTCGGCCGCTTTGCGGAAGGCAGCGACCGCCTTGTTCCAATCTTTATCCTTGGTCGCTTCAAATCCCTCACGCGAGAACTTCACTGCTTCCGCGTTTCCTTGGCCCGAGGCAAATTTACAAATGCAAAGCAGCAGGGCTGCAATCAGAACAAAGGCCGAATTTTTTCTCATCATTTGTTATTAGACATTTGGCTTTGGTTTAAAGTTCGAATCTCCCGATAAGATTAGCTGGCCGAGAATGCAACTTTTCACGCCTGTTCCGGAGACGGCGTTTGCTCAACGTCGATCGCTGGCTCGGCTTTGGACAAAACCGTCTGGCTCGGCCCTGCCTCATCGACGCGAACGATGCGCGAAGCCTGACCGGTTCTTTCATCGATGTCGATCAAAGCGCCGTGCAGCCGCACTTCGCCGGCCGCGACTGGAAATGACGCGGGCAAGTTTGAAATAAAACGGTTCATGATTGGCTCGATCGCGCGTCCGAGAATGGAATTGACCGGGCCGCACATTCCGGCGTCGCACAGGAAGGCCGTGCCGCCCGGAAAAATTTGTTCGTCCGCCGTCTGCACATGCGTGTGGGTGCCGATGACAGCGGAAACTTTTCCGTCCAGAAATCGGCCGAGCGCAATTTTTTCGCTCGTCGTCTCGCCGTGCACATCGACAACAATAATTTTGGTTTCTTCACGCATTTTCGCGACCGCTGCTTCCACGGCATGAAACGGGTTCTCAAGAATCGGCTGCATAAACGTGCGACACTGCACATTGATCACTCCCACTTTTCCTTTGACCGTCTCCAGCACGATTGATCCACCGCCGGGTGCACCGGCCGGATAATTGACCGGCCGGAGGAGACGCGGTTCGAGATCAAGAAATGCAACAACGTCTTTTTGATCCCAGATATGATCGCCGGTGGTAATCACGGACACGCCCGTGCGCAAAAGCTCGATCGTAATTTTTCCGGTGATGCCGCGGCCGCCGGCCGCGTTTTCACCATTGACGATGGTGAAATCGATCCCGTGCTGTTCTTTCAATTTCGGCAGCCATTCGATCACGGCGTTGCGTCCCGGCTCGCCAACGACGTCGCCAAGAAAAAGAACCGTGAGCATTGAACAGGATCGTACTGAACATGTTCCAAACGTCGATGTTTGATTTCGAGAAAATGACGGAACAATGACGAAATCCGAATCAATTACAGATGACGAAGCTCGAAGCATGGCTGTTGGTCATTCGAGCTTCGTCATTCCTTCGTCCTTGGTCATTCGAGCTTCGGCATTTGTTGCACTCTGCTTGTCGATCCTTCCGCCCGCCGTCCGCGCGGCGGAGAATCTCGGAATTCTGGGGGCGCATCCGCGGTGGAAAGTGCTGGAAAAATATCAGCAAACCATCACGCACGACGAGTTCGCGCAGCTGATCCAAAATGTTTACTGCACCCACGGTATCGCCCCCGACCTGATCACTATCGATGACAACTCCGCGCGCATCTTGACCAATCGAGAGGCGCAGAGCTTCGTCACGCTGCGTTTTGCCAAGGATGATGCTTCTCGCGAGCCGGTGCCGCGACTTTGGCGCGCGGCAAAATCTTTGCCGCCGGCAAAACAAGAGAAGCCGCTTTCCGGTTTGCGCATTGCGCTCGATCCGGGTCATCTCGGCGGCAAATGGGCCAAAATGGAGGAGCGCTGGTTCCAAGTCGGGGAGAGCCAGCCAGTCAAGGAAGGCGGTCTCGCTTTGAAGGTAGCGCGCATCCTGGCGCCGCGGTTGAAAGAATTAGGCGCAAAAGTTCTTTTTGTTCGTAACAGCAACCAACCAATCACGTCGAAACGCCCGGATGATTTCAGGGAGCTCAGCAAGAAAATTCTGATCAAAAACGGCGTGCCCCAACCGCGCGAGGATTTTGCGAACCCCGATGAGGCGGCAAAAGAGCAGACCGTTCGCTCGCAGAGTGAGATTTTATTTTATCGTTACAGCGAGATTCGGCGTCGGGCCGTGTTGGTAAACACAAAATTGCATCCCGATCTTGTGCTTTGTTTGCATCTGAATGCCGAGCCGTGGGGCGATCCGAAAAATCCGACACTCGTGGACAAAAATCATTTTCACCTCCTCGTGAACGGTTCCTATCTCGAATCGGAGTTGGAGCTTGACGACGAACGTTTTGAAATGCTGAGGAGACTTTTGAGTCGCGCTTACGAGGAAGAATTGCCGATCGCGAACGCGATTGCTGCCGCGATGGCCAAAGAAACGCAACTGCCGGCCTACGAATATCCGACCGCGAACAACGCCACCAAAGTTGGATCGACCGGCTACGTTTACGCCCGCAATCTGCTCGCCACGCGGCTATATCGTTGCCCGGTAGTTTATTGTGAGCCGTACGTCATGAACAGCCGCGATGCGTTCGCACGAATTCAGGCTGCCGATTACGAAGGAACGCGCGACATCGGCGGTGTCGAGCGCAAAAGCATTTTTCGCGAATACGCCGATGGGTTAGTGAACGGATTGAGCGAGTACTATCGCAACGCGCGAAAATGATCCTCCTCTATAGCGGCGGTCTATGACCGTCGCTCGAATAATGCGACGCTCATAGAGCGCCGCTACAGTTGATCGATCGCCTCGCGAATATCTTCCATCGTTACGTCGCTGGATAAACGCGCTGACCCAATCGCCGGCGTCACGACGAAACGAACCTTTCCGCGTTCAAATTTCTTGTCGAACGGCAGCGCGTCGAAAATTTTCGCGCGCGGAAAATTTGCCGGCAACCGCGTCGGCAATGCGAATGCGTTCAAAAGATCGGCAATTGCATCTCGCTGCTCTTTCGGGAGACCGGCTTTCTTGGTCGAGATGGCGCAGGCCGCAACAATTCCAAGGCTGACGGCTTCGCCGTGGAGAAATTCCCGATAATCAGCCGCGCGTTCAATCGCGTGGCCGACAGTATGACCAAAGTTGAGCAGCGCGCGCTCTCCCGCCTGATCCAACTCGTCTTTGGCAACGATGCCCGATTTTATTTCGATGTTGCGCCGAATGAGCGGCGCAAGGTTGCTAAGATCGACATGTCGAAGAGCGGCGAACATTTCCGCATCCGCAATGACGGCGTGCTTGATGATTTCGGCGAACCCCTGGTCGAACTGGCGCCGCGGCAAAGTTTTTAGTAGATCGACATCGTCGATCACGAGCGACGGATGGTGGACCGCGCCGATTAAGTTCTTTCCGTCGCGCGTATTCACGCCCGTCTTCCCGCCAATCGAACTGTCCACCATGGCGAGCAAGGTCGTTGGGATTTGCACGTGCGGAATGCCACGCTCATAAATCGCGGCGACAAATCCCGAAATGTCGCCAACCGTTCCGCCGCCGAACCCGATGACGAACGATTGCCGATCCAACCCGGCCCCGATCATCTGATCGCAAATCGCGCCGACTTGTTCGAGTGTTTTAGATGTCTCGCCCGCTGGAACCGTAATCAATACCGGCTGAAAGCCCGATAACGTTAAACGTTGTTTTACGTGGTCGCCAAAAAGCGGCGCCACGTTTGAATCAGAAATAATCGCGCAATGCGGGCCAACTAGAATTTCGCGAATGAGCTCGCCGGTTCTCCCCAGCAAGGCGGCCCCGATTTCAATCCGAGAGCGCTGTTTGCCCGGGCGAAGATCGGGCTTGGTCATGGCGGGTTGGGATTCCATCGCTGTTTGCGGTGTTATCACTCGAATTGTCTTTGAATCTATTCCACGGCAAGCTTTGGCAGTTACCAGACCACGATATTGATTTGGGCCGGGAGGTGAAAGCGAAAATCGACCCCGACAGCTTTCGGTGTTGACAAAGCGACCTCCAAGTTTGTGTATGTGAGTGAGTCATGCCTGATCCCGTCGCGCCGTCCCAGCCGCCGCCCCGTCCCGAGGCCGGGCCGAGCGCCGATCCGTCATCATTAGATCTGCCACCGAACATCGCGGCCGCAATTGCTTGCATCCCACTCGTCGGCGGAATTATTTTTTATCTATTAGAAAAACGCAACAGCTTTGTCCGTTTTTACGCGATGCAGTCAATCATCTTCGGCGGTGCCTGGTTCCTCTTCAATATAGCCTCGGCTGTGGTGCACGCGGTTGTCGGGGCGATTCCCGGCGTCGGTCCGATCCTGGTATTTATGTGGGCGGTGATCGCGGCGCTGGTGCATTTGGCCTTTCTC
>DATMPQ010000189.1:0-6620 GCA_035567015.1 Chthoniobacterales bacterium
TGATGCATCCAAGACTCAGCTTCAAGTTGTAGCGGCGGTCTATGACCGTCGGTCGAGTTGATCAGTGCGACGCTCATAGAGCGCCGCTACAGAATTCAGGTTGGTTTGCAGTTTGCGCGTCGTCTGTTAGGGATTGCCAAAGATGATCACGTTTCTCGATGGGAAACTGACGAGCGCACTGCCGACGCAGGCGATTGTCGATGTCGGCGGCGTTGGTTACGAGGTTTCCATTCCGCTTTCGAGCTACGACAAACTTCCGGCGGTTGGTCAACCGATTCACATTCTTACTCATCTGGCCGTTCGCGAAGACGCCCACCTGCTTTACGGATTCATGAGCGCGGCGGAGCGGGATTTGTTTCGGTTGCTTGTCAACAACGTCAGCGGAATCGGACCAAAACTCGCGCTCGCGGTGCTCAGTGGAATGAGCGTGACCAATTTCAAAGCGGCAGTGGTGAATTCCGACGTCGCATCACTTGCGAGGATCAGCGGCCTCGGAAAGAAAACGGCGGAGCGAATCGTTCTCGAATTGAAAGACAAGCTCGGCGTAGCGGCGGCTTGGGAAGCCGCGAGCGCGACGCACGCGCCGACGCCCGAGCAGGAGCGCACGAACGAGGCGGTGCTCGCTTTGATTGCTCTGGGCTTCAAACAGATCGATGCGCACAAGGCGGTCCGCGAATTGCAGGAACGCGGTGAAGCAAAATCAGCGGAAGAGCTGGTGAAGCTCGCGCTGAAGAGGATGGCGGCGGGGCGATGAATAGCAAACGCTCAACGTTCGACATCGAATGTTGAACTAAAAATCTGCATTGGGCGTTGGACGTTCGGCGTTGGGCGTTGGACGTTAGACCGGAATGGTTGCGACCATCGAAGACAGACAAGTAGCAATCCGTAACTCTTTCCCGAAAGAGGGCCTTTTCGCAGAAAAGGATTGGCTACTTTCACCCGATCCATTCCTTATCGAGAAAAAATTTCTGGCGGAGCTCGACCAGCTTGGTCATCGCCTTTTCGTTTTTCAGCGCGCTTGCAATCAGCTCTATCAACTGAGCGTCAAAGGCAAACAGCCAGCCTGGGTGGCGAGGTATCTCGACGCGGGCAAACCGCCAAAACTCATCGAGTTTTCGCGGCGAAAAGAAATTCGTGACGATCTGCCGCGTGTGATCCGGCCCGATCTCGTTCTCACCGAGAACGGTTACATCATTGCCGAAATCGACTCCGTCCCTGGTGGAATCGGCTTAACTGGCTGGCTCAACCAAACCTATTCCGCGTTCGCCAAGGAAATTATCGGCGACACGAATGGAATGCTCGACGGATTTCACAACGTGCTTCCAAACGGTGGCGACATTGTCATTTCACAGGAAGCAGCGACTTATCGGCCGGAGATGGAATGGATCGCCGCGCGATTGAAAGAACGACATCGCGATCTGGAATGGCGCGTGATGGCGGCGGAAAATTATGAGCCGCAAGATGATCGCGCGGTTTACCGGTTCTTTGAGTTGTTTGATCTGCCAAACATTCCCAACATCGACAACACACTGCGCGCAAACGCTGAAAGCCGCATCACGATTACGCCGCCGATCAAGCCCTATCTCGAAGAGAAAATGTGGTTCGCTCTCTTTTGGATGCAGCCATTAGGTGAATTCTGGCGGCGCGAACTCGGCGAAAAATATTTCATCAAGCTGCAGGAGGTGATTCCCTACTCATGGCTGCTCGATCCAACTCCGCTTCCGCAGCATGCGGTCATTCCGCGCCTGGAGATTCACGACTGGCGAGAAGCGGCCAAGCTGAGTCAGAAAGATCGAGATCTTCTTTTGAAGGTAAGCGGATTTTCGCCGCTGGGCTGGGGCAGCCGCGGGATTGCGCTCGGCGCCGATCTTCCGCACGCCGAATGGGAGCAGCTCATCGAGCACGCGCTCGAAACCTTCGAACAATCGCCCACGATTCTCCAGCGCTTTCACAAAGGCCGCTTATTTGAACATCGATACTGGGATCCGAAGTCCGGAGAGTTAAAAACGATGAAGGGACGCGTTCGCCTTTGCCCGTATTTCTTTGTCGAGCAGGATCGCGTCAAATTGCGGGGCGCGCTCGCGACAATTGTCCCGGCTGATAAGAAATTCTTGCACGGAATGCGCGACGCCATCCTGGTTCCGTCGCAGGTCTCGGATAAAGCCTAAGCAGCAGAATCGGTGGATCGAGATAATGGCCGATGGCGAATGGATCGAATCGTACGTGCCGGCGCGGCTGGACCGGATGCCGTGGAGCCGGTGGCATTGGCTAATCGTTATCGTGCTCGGCGCGACCTGGATTCTTGATGGTCTCGAAGTCACGCTCGCCGGTTCGTTAGGCGGAATTTTGACGCGTCGCGAAACACTCGGATTAAGCGATGCGCAGGTGGGTGCGAGCGCGACTTTCTATCTTGCGGGCGCAGTACTCGGCGCGCTCATCTTTGGTTACGGGACCGACCGTCTGGGACGAAAGAGGTTGTTTTTCATCACTGTGGCGGTTTATCTCACCGCCACTGGGTTGACAGCGTTTTCCTGGAGCTTCGCCAGCTACGCTTTTTTTCGCGCGCTCACTGGAGCGGGAATCGGCGGAGAATACGCGGCGATTAATTCGGCGATCGACGAACTGATTCCGGCGCGCGTGCGTGGCCGGGTGGATTTGATGATCAACGGTTCGTACTGGCTTGGTGCGGCGCTTGGATCGGCTGCGACGCTCGTGTTGCTCGATCCGCGGCGACTGCCGGTGTGGCTGGGTTGGCGTTGCGCGTTTGGAATCGGCGCGACCCTCGGCGTCGTCGTGATCTTTTTTCGCCGATGGATTCCGGAAAGTCCGCGCTGGCTGATGATCCACGGGCGGAATGCCGAAGCGGAGGAAATTGTCGCTAAAGTCGAACGAAGGATCATGGCATCCCATGGGGCCGCGGTCAGCGACCGCGGCTACAACGGCGTGCCGCCCACGCGCATTCGAACACGCACCCATACGCCGTGGCGAGAAATCTGGAACGCGATCGTGCACGAACACCGGCGGCGTTCGCTGCTCGGTTTTGTCCTGATGCTGACACAGGCTTTTTTCTACAACGCAATTTTTTTCACCTACGCGCTCGTGTTGATGCGGTTTTATGGCGTGCCGGAGGAAAATGTGGGCCGTTATCTATTGCCGTTCGCACTCGGAAATGTGCTTGGGCCGCTGCTGCTCGGGCATTTGTTCGACACGATCGGCCGCAAACAGATGATCACAATCACCTATGGTCTCGCTGGAATTTTGCTTGCTTTGACCGCCTGGCTTTTTCATGCCGGCCTCTTGACGGCACAGACGCAAACGCTCGCGTGGACGGTGATTTTCTTTATCGCTTCGGCTGCGGCCAGCTCGGCGTATCTGACAGTAAGCGAGATTTTCCCGCTGGAAATTCGAGCGCTAGCCATTGCAATTTTCTACGCTATCGGGACGCTGGCGGGCGGAGTGGGCGCGCCCGCATTATTCGGATGGATCATCGGCACGGGATCGAGCACAGGATTGTTTGCCGGATATCTCGTGGCTGCGACGCTGATGCTTCTTGGCGCACTGATCGAGGCGTGGATCGGCGTCCCGGCCGAACGGCGATCACTCGAGCACATCGCGCCGCCGCTCTCCAGCCGCGAACTGTAGCGGCGCTCTACCTGTCACGCTATAGCCTTGGCGAAAGCGGATGAGCGTCGCATTATTTCCAGGAAACGGTCAGCTCGCGTGTGTGAATCGAGCCGGCGGGCGTAAGCTGGCTCGAGTAAAGGTGAAATGACTGCACGTGGACCATTCCAGCATCAAGAGTGACATTCGCTTGCAAGAATTTTCGCATCGCTTGCGAAGAGACATCGCGACAACGCGCGAGCGTGACATGCGGATGGAATGGACGCAAATCCGGTTCTAGGCCAACGGCGAGGGCCGCCTCGGTCACGCGCTTGTGCAATTGAAAAAGGTGCGGATGCCCGCGACCGATACCGATCCAGACAATTTTGGGTGGACCTTTCGGCGGGAACGTCCCGACGCCAGCTATCGGCAGAAAAAAAGCGCCGAAACGAATCGCGCTAAGTCTTTCGCGAAATTTTGCATCGATATCTTGCGGCACGTCGCCAAAGAAACCGAGCGTGAGATGCATCTGTTCAGCAGCGGTCCACCGGACACCGCGAATTTGTGGATCAAGATCGACAAGAAACCTTCGGATTGATTGCCGGAAATCGATCGCAACAAATAGACGCTTCGGTTTCACTGAAAATCCACGCCGGCGCGTGAGTCATCGCCACTCGGTCCGACCGCCAACGGCAGATACCGATTCACGATTCTCATCACGTGGCCGAAGAGATTCGGGCAAAGCACGTTCGCCAAGATCAGAGCTCGCGCTGGGATCGGCATTATAAGCGCTGGCTTACCACGGACGCAGGCCGCAATAATTTTGCGGGCGGCATGCTCTGCGGAGATTGATGCCAATGGCAAAGCGCTCGACGCAGCGAACCATTTGTATTCGCGAGCGTGATCGCCCTTGAAATTGGCATGGCCTTGCGATCCGGTGCGCATCATTCCCGGCGTGACCGTGGTGACGAGAATATTTTCACGCGCCAGCTCACCGCATAGCGCATCGGACAAACCGGCAAGCGCGAACTTACTCGCCGTGTATGGCGCCATGTGAGGCACGGCAATTTTGCCGCCGATGGATGAGATATTTACGATACGTCCGCCGCCACGGTGGCGCATTTCCGGAACGACTTGCCTGATCAAGTCAAACGGCGCCCAAAAATGCAATCGCATTGCCCGCTCGAAATCCTCGCGCACCATGTGCTCAAGCGGACCGACTTGGATGATGCCGGCATTGTTAATCAGGATGTTAATCGTGCCGAAGCGGTTGATTGTTTCTTGAACGGCGGCCTCGATTTGCGGGCGCTCGAGCAGGTCGCACGAAATCGTTAGTACTTCGCCGCCGCGACCTGCGAGATCGGATTCAGCACGAGCTAGCTCATCGGCGTCGCGCGCGATCAGCGCGACTTTCGCGCCAGCTCGGCAAAGTTTTTGCGCGATGATCAGACCCAAACCGCGGGATCCGCCGGTAATCAAGGCAACTTTGTTCTGCAAAGAGAACCGGCCCATTGTTGAAACGTCCAACGTCGAATTAAAGGATGTGGGTCTAACCGTGTCGTCGATTGAAGCGCGCGACCTCACGCGCCGTCTCGCGATCAATCGCGCGCTTTTTTAAGTCAGCGCGCTTGTCGTGAGCGACTTTGCCCTGGGCGACGCCGAGTTCCGCTTTCAGCTTCCCATTCTTCCAGTACAGTTTCAGAACGACAAGCGCGCGACCTGCAACCTGTGTTTCGCCGTAGAGTTTATCGATCTCCTGGCGATGTAACAGAAGTTTGCGAACGCGTTTCGCGGCCGGAATCTCGTGGCTGGCGCGCTCGTACGGCTGAATGTCGGCGTTGTGAAGAAATGCTTCACCCTTCTCGATGCGGGCGAAGGCGTCGCTAATGTTTGCTTTGCCAGCGCGGATCGATTTGACCTCGCTGCCTTTCAACTCGAGGCCGGCTTCGTAGCGCTCGAGAATGTGAAAATCGCGCAACGCCTTGCGATTAATGATCGACTCGGCCGCCATAATCGCGTCCGGAAGGCGATGGAAAACCTACGCCCCGTTGGAAGGATCCTGAAGCGATTCGTAAGTGAGCTTGCCCGCGATGATTTCCTTGAGCGCGATGTCAGTGAGGGAAGCGCGCGGACCTGCGTCCACCATGGGCCGATGTCCCAAGCCGAGCTGACGCACTCGCTTGGAGACGACATTGATCAGGAGTTGCTGATTGGGGATGACTTGGGCTGCTTCCTGAAGGAGTTGAGTCGTCATATTGCGCAAGGAACGGACGGGGCGGAATGCTTCCGTCGGGAATTGAAGAATGGTCGGCGAGTCGCTCACGAGAGCAGGCGAAAGAACGAGTGGAGCGACCATGGCAACGAAAGCGAATCGTGACTTTGCTGGCGGCGCCCCGGGTTGTCAAACGGATTTGTTAAGTGCTTGCCAGGAGCGCGGAAATACGCGAAGTAAAGCGCGGCCGAAAGAAATCCGCGGCCGTCACTTCGGGCTGTGGCTCAGCTTGGTAGAGCGCCTGGTTCGGGACCAGGAGGCCGTGGGTTCAAATCCCACCAGCCCGATAATCTTCATCTGCCACAGATTTTCTTCGAATTCGGAGATCTGAGTAATTTGTGGAGGCCAATTTCCCAAAGTGCTCCGGAATGACAGCAGTGCACGACCTTCACGAATGGCCGATGAGCACGACGGAAACAGCGTTGACAGCCCATCTTGTGCACGATGTAGAGGATCGCGATTCTTCGCAGCTCGTAAAAGCCGCCAAAGATTTACACGATCGGTTTCAAATTCATCAGACGACTCTGCAATGCGAAACGCCGGACCATGAATGCAGTCTGGCGCCCGAGGACAAGGTCTGATTAACGAGTTGTCTCGGCTTCGCCGAATTCCGCGCAACTAGAGAAGAACTAGTTGCAGTTCGTCGCATCACATGCTTGCATTTCGAGCCGCCGACACGGCAGGCTGCTGAAACCCTTATGGGCTCTCTGAAGAAACGACGCAAAGCGAAGATTTCGAAACACAAACG
>DATMPQ010000190.1:0-3566 GCA_035567015.1 Chthoniobacterales bacterium
TCATTCAGCAAGAGCGATTACTCAAGAATCGCTTTTGGCTCAAGAAACGCCTCAATTCCGTATTTGCCATATTCGCGGCCGACGCCGGAGTACTTAAATCCGCCCCAGGGTGCCTGGGGATCGTCGGTCATGGTATTGATCACGACGCGCCCGGCCCGCAGCTGCGAGGCCACGCGCCGTGCGCGATCGAGGTCTGTCCCCAGGACGGCAGAGTGGAGACCATATTTGGAGTCGTTGGCAATGCGGATCGCCTCATCCTCGGAGTCGTAAGCAATCACGCTGAGCACGGGGCCGAAAATCTCTTCCTGGGCAATCGTCATGTCGTTCTTCACATTGACAAACACCGTGGGCTTCACGAAGAAGCCCGCTTCAAGACCTTTCGGATGGCCTTCTCCACCGACCAGCACCTCCGCACCTTCTTCAATGCCTTTGCGAATATAGGATTCGATGCGCTCGTACTGTTTTTGCGACACCATCGGTCCCACCATAATATTAGGATCCGCGGGATCACCGGCCGCGTAGTTACGCATCTCATCCCGTATGGCTCGCTTCACCTCGTCGAGCCGGCTCCTGGGGACGAGGAGCCGCGTTCCGGCTGCGCAAGCTTGACCGCTGTTCATAAAGGCCAAGATAAGAGCCGTCGGGATGGCCTTGTCGAGCGCGGCGTCATCCAGCAGGATTGTGGGGGATTTTCCACCGAGTTCGAGCGTGACCCGCTTCATCGTCGCGGCGCCGTCGCGCATGATGCTCTGACCTACGGCCACCGAGCCGGTGAACGAAATTTTCGCGACGTCGGGATTGCGCACTAGCTCTGCGCCGACGACGGTGCCGAGACCTGTCACCACATTGAAGACTCCCTTGGGTAGCCCGGCCTCGTTCACAGCCTCAACCATTGCGCGGGTTTGCAGCGAGCTCATTTCGCTGGGTTTGAGCACGACCGTACAACCCGCCGCGATAGCCGACGCAAGCTTCAGGCAAATGAACAGAGCGTTCGCGTTCCAGGCTGTAATCAGGCCAGCAACTCCGACTGGCTCCATTGTGACCGTCGTCTTGCCCCAGCTTTCTTTCAACGGGAGCTCTTGAAGTGCCTTTTCCGCCGCGGCGAAAGCGTTGGCGCCTGACTCGACAAGAAGCCGAGCGAACTTAGCCACGCCGCCGTATTCCTCGATCATGACGGCGGTTAGATCATCGACTCGGGACGAAACAGCCTGGTGCAGTTGATGCAAGTAACGCAAGCGTTCTTCTTTCGTTGTGCGTCCGAAACTTACGAATGCGAGTTTGGCCGCCGCGATGGCCCGCCGCGTATCCTCTTCGTCTCCGAGCGTGACGCGAGCGATGACTTTTCCGGTGGTCGGTTTGATGATGTCCATGACCTCTCGGCCATGGGACTCGACGAACGCGCCATCGATGTAGTGCGTGGTAAGGGCTTTAATTGTGTCTTTCTCAGTCATAGTTGGCATCGCGGCATCTCCTTAAAATTTGAATTCAGTGCTGGGTAACGTCTTGGTGCAGCGAAAATCGTGTTTGCAAACTCTGTGCTAGTTCCGCTTCAGGACCTCGGAACGAGATATCTCAACGGGCACCGGCGTGAGCAATTCCTCCATGGCAAGATCCATCGTGTTGCTCATGGCTGACACCACGGCGGGTACATCTCTCTTGTCGACGTTCCCAACTTTCGAAACAGCTTTAGTCCATACCGTCGCGCCGGTATCAAACCTGGTCATCTGGGCTGAGATCGATACGACGACCTTGACGCCACCTTCGTAGTCAATTTCCTCGAGCTTTTCCAAGCGTCCGCTCACGAGGTAATCGGCGTCAGGTCGACCGTCATAACGCTTCACGTGTGCGAAGAATCCTGTGGCGTCAAGGCGATCCCTCATCGAGTCGGTCACAAACTCGCATGGATCAACAGCCCAGCGGTGGTATGCATAGAAGCCGACCGATTCCGGCGACGTTTTAAACACAATCGCCCCACGGCGAAGGTAGGCGGGCGCGCTGAACTCACGAATCGCCACTGTTGCCTTGGCGTTTTCAGCCACTGGGGGATCAGGTGGGGCCGGAAGATTGAGCGTGTAGTAACTCGGGTGGCGCATCTTGCCTGAACACCCGGCCAGGATGATCAGACTGAAAACCGCAAGTACTGTCGTGATGTGAATTCGCTTCATATTTAGGCTCCGCCGCTGCGTAAAGGTGCGCATTCCTCAATCCGAATCATTCATTTGGGCAACTTCCGGTCTTCCGGCTGTTTGATCCGAATGAGGCTCCACGGCTGTTGTTTCACCGACTCGGTCAACTGGCCCAGGTTCTCCGTTGCCATCCGCAGGTTTTCGATCGTGTCATCAATCTTGTAATCGTTCGCCCGTACGAGAACTTGCATCTCAGCCAGCAATTGCTTGGTTTGAAGCAAAGTGCTCTGCAGTTGAGCGAGGTCTTCATGGATTGGCTGGCGCACGTCGCTGACCGTACCGTTCACGTTTTGAATCGTTTCGTCAGCGTGCTGGCTCAGCGTATTCAACTGATCGGTAAGACGGTCAATCTTGGGCCGCTCGGTCGCGAGCATCGCGTTGACATTATCCAGAGTGGCTTGGATCTTCTGCTGATTGGCTTTGCCGGCAACAGTGTTCAGATTTGCCAGCAACGTGCGCGCATCCCCGCTGATTCCTCCCAGTTCTCCGCGCACCTCCGTGATCAATCCGTTGGCGTTATCGGCGACGCCTGCCATTTTGTCGGTTATCGCATCCAGGCTGGCTGCCTCCTGCGACGGGATGACGGAACCCGGCGAAAGCCGCCGAGCATCGTTGCTTCCCGTTGTGACGGACAACGCAGCGCCACTCATGACACTGATAAATCCGAGCTTGGCTACGGATTTCTCGTTCAGAGGAGTGTTCTCCTTCACATCGAGTTGAATCTCGATCTTGGTAGGGTCCGAGGCAGCAGGCCGCACCGCCGTTACTCTTCCTACGTTGATTCCGCCGAATAGGACTGCGGCACCCGGCTCCAGCCCGCCCGCGTACTGAAGGTAGGTGCGGTAAGGAACGACGTGCCCGCTCAGTTGCGCGCCGAGCAGGCGGATAATCGCAAATGCGAGGACCGCAATTGATCCCAGGACAAACGCTCCGACTTTGGCTTCTGTGCTCATTGATATCCCTCCGACGCGTTCAGGTATTTAGCGAAGTGCTCGGTGACCGGAGTTCTGACAATGTCCTCGGGAACGCGGTCAAGGAACTGGCGAACCCGCGGATTCTGGCTCGCCTTGAGTTGGTCTTTAGTACCGACTGAGCTGAAGGAACCCTGATAGAGCATGGCAATGCGGTCCGCGATCAGGAATGCGCTTGGCAATTCGTGGGTAACCACAATGATGGTCATGTGGAAGGTGTGTTTGAGCAGCAGAATCAGTTCGTCGAGTTCCGCGGCAACGATTGGGTCGAGCCCTGCCGATGGTTCATCGAGGACCAGAATTTCCGGGCCCAGCGCGATCGCGCGCGCGACTGCTGCACGCTTCTTCATCCCTCCGGAAAGCTCCGAAGGAAGCAATTTCCCGCGGTCCGCAAGGCCAACTGCCGCCA
>DATMPQ010000191.1:0-40368 GCA_035567015.1 Chthoniobacterales bacterium
TGCGCTTCGCCAAGGATATTAGCGATGGGCGTGCGGAGTTCGTGTGCGAGATCCGCCGAAAATTGTGAGAGGCGCGTGAACGAGTCTTCCAGGCGGTCGAGCATTTCGTCGAATGCGACCGCCAGTGGTCGGAGCTCGCGCGGCCATCGAGCCGGCGGCACTCGTTCGCTAAGGTGAGTAGGTCCAACGCGTTCGAGTGAGTGTGTCATTTCCGCCAGCGGCCGCAGACCGCGCTTCGTGACCGTGATAGCAATCGCAGTTGCGGCGAGGATGCCGAAGGCAAGCACAACAGCAAGCAAGGCGCCGAACTCCTTCGTGAATTGGTCGTCGGTCGACCGATCTTGCGCGACCTGGAGGGTGTAAGGTTGACCGTTCGCCTTCTCGATGCTTGTGACTAACGAAAATAAGCGCCCGCCGATCCGGTAATTCTTTGGGTTTCGAGCTGCCGAAGTCGCGGTAGGCGGCCTCGGAAAGATGCTCGGAGCCAATAAACCATTCATTCCGGGTGTCTCGGTCACAATGTGACCTGCCGAATCAACAACTCGGACCCAATAAACAGCATGCTCGCCCGTACGGACGCTCTTCAATTCCTGATCCAAAGCTTTCGGTCCGGCAGATCTTAGATCAGCACTCAAGGCAGAGATTTTGTCTGCCAGAACGGCATTGTCTTCCTCGAATGCGTGTCGAACGACGAGCCAATAAAATACTCCCAGCCCGCACGAGAGCAAAAACGCGGCGGCGAGCGTAAAGAGAAAGACCAATTGCGATGCAATCGCGGCCGGTTCAGTCCGCTTTGAGAACATACCCAACACCGCGAATAGTGTGGACTAGTTTTCGCTTGAACGGGTCGTCCACCTTGGCTCTCAATCGCCGCACGACCACGTCAACCACGTTGGTGTCTGCATTGAAATCAATGTCCCAGACATGCTCGGCGATTTCGGTTCGAGATACGACCTGGCCGGCAGAACGAGCCAAGTGAGCCAAGAGGAGAAACTCCTTGGGCGTGAGATTCAGGGCGACGCCGGAACGAACAGCGCGATTTCGCTGTGTGTCGATTTCCAGATCCTCGAGCCGCAATTGCTCCGGATGGCGGGCCGGAGCGCGCCGCAACAATGAGCGGACACGCGCGAGTAATTCGGAGAACGCAAACGGTTTCACGAGATAATCGTCGGCGCCCAGTTCAAGTCCTTTGACTCGATCTCGCACGCTGTCGCGAGCGGTGAGGAAAATCACCGGCGTAGAGACGCCGGCGCCGCGCAGTTCCGCCACGACCGCCCACCCGTCTTTCTTTGGCAACATTACATCGACAATAAGAAGATCGAACTTGCTTGCGCGAGCGAGTTCTATTCCTGTTTGGCCATCGCGCGCAACATCCACTTTGAAGCCGCCTTCGCGAAGACCCTTTGTGAGAAAGGCCGCCGTTTTCTTTTCGTCTTCAATTAGCAGAATTCGCATCCGTTAAGGTAAAAGCTTGAACAAGTTCGCTCAAATTCGCATATCCCGCGAAATGTGTCGCTCACGCGAGATTGCGCAGACGCTTCCGCGCAAAGATTTCTTCACTCGTACTTTTGCTCGTGCTCGATCCTATGAGCGCGAAGAAGGGATAAGCACTACCACGGCCGCGAGTACGAAGACCAGCGCCGCCGAAAGCAAGCAGTAACGGCAAAAGGCGTGCAGCATGAACGCTTGCACAAAGAGAAACCACAGCGTCACCGCGAACATTGTCCATACGATGAGAGCAAAAAACTTGCGGGCACGCGCGTAACCAAATGCCGCGAACGTGGCTAAGCTGAACGCGCCGAAATAACCAACGACACCAAAGGCCGCGACTGGGATTCCGGCGATTCTGGCATAAACACTGCCCAGGACCCTGAAGCAGTCCGCCGATCCGCCGCATACGAGCGTCTCGCCCGTCAGGGACTGCACGGCCAGGTAAGTTGCATCTGCCAGTCCAACCAGGGAAATCAATGCCGCTACAGTGTAGGGAACAATTCGACTGCGCGATCCGGCCATTTCCTCTTTCCCTTTCGGTTTCCCGAGCAACTATTAAGGGGAAGTCTTGACGTTCATAGCTGCTTCGACGGCTGAGTGCAGACTGGCCGGACTTAGAGAGGCATTGGGCAGGGCCCGATCATTAATAAAAAGGGTAGGAGTAATCGTTACCCCAAGTGCGGTCCCTCGCAGCTGATCGGCAGTGACACGCCTTTTTACTTCATCGCTTTCCATGTCCTTTTTGAAACGATCAATCTTCAGCCCGAGCATTCCCGCATAAGAGTCGAACAACGGCCGCACGTCAGCGGCTTCACTCCAAACAGCTTGCTCCCGATAAAGCACGTCATGCATCTGCCAAAAACGGCCTTGCTGGCCCGCGGCTTCGGAGGCGAGAGCGGCTTCACGCGCGTGCCGGTGCATCGTAAGCGGAAAATGGCGAAAGATGACACGCAAACGCGGGCGGTAATCCTGCTCAAGCTGGTTGATCGGGCCCGAAACAATGCCGCAGGGCGGACATTGGAAATCGCCGAATTCCTCGAGTGTGACCGGCGCATCAGGGTTTCCCAGAACGTGAATCGATTCGGCCTCGTCCATTCCCGATGCAACATGATTTTTGGCAATCGTAAGAACGGGAAGCCGCTTTGCCCGATAGAGCATCGTTGCGCTCCCCAGCGTAAGTAACGCGACTGCGCCAACAATAACGAATGGAAGGTATCGTCTCATTGAACGGAGCATGGACGCTTAGCCGATTGGGACATGAGGTCAAGGAGTTCGTAAAATTAAGCGCATCCGGATCGATTGCTCTGGAATTTTGCCGCGCCGCGGCGGGGCTCGCCCCGCGTTGATTTGTGGAACTGCGGATGGTAGCGTCGCCGCTCCCCAATGAGCCAGAATTACAAAGAGACGCTCAACCTGCCACGCACGGATTTTCCGATGAAGGCGAACCTGGCCGCGCGCGAGCCGGAAATACTGCAAGCGTGGGAGGAAACGCGCCTTTACGAGCAAATCCAGAAAGCGCGCCAGGATCGAGAATTATTCGTTCTGCACGACGGCCCGCCGTTTGCCAACGGCGACGTCCACATGGGGACCGCGCTCAATAAAATCCTCAAAGATTTCGTCGTGAAATCGCAAACGATGCTCGGCAAACGCGCGCCGTTTGTCCCGGGCTGGGATTGTCACGGATTGCCTATCGAATACAAAGTCGTGAAGGAATCGCGGGGGCTTTCACCGCTCGAAATTCGTAAGAAATCGGCAGCTTTCGCGCGAAAGTTTATCGATATCCAACGCGAACAATTCAAGCGCCTCGGCGTATTCGGCGATTGGGAAAATCCATATCTAACGATGGATCCCCAGTACGAAGCGGAAATTCTCCGCGCCTTTGCCGTTTTTGTTGAGAAAGGTCTCGTCTATCAATCGCAGAAGCCGGTCTTTTGGAGCACCGGCGCGCAGACCGCGCTCGCCGAAGCCGAAGTGGAATATCAGGAACGCGACGACACTGCGATTATCGTAAGATTTCCCTTCGTTACGGGCCCGCTTGCCGGAAAAGCCAGCATTGTAGTTTGGACAACGACGCCCTGGACATTGCCCGCGAATCTCGCCATCGCAGTTCATCCAGAGGAGCGATACTTTACTTACGAGCTGAAGCTTCACGATAAACCGCCGGAGCTGATTTTGATGGCCGAAGACCGGAACCGCTGTCTTGACGATTTCGATTTGCAAAGTGCTTGGCTTACCACCGCGGATACAAAACGCGGAATTCCACAAATGTTCATCGGGAAGCAGATGGTTGGATGGGAAACGCAACACCCATTCTTGAGTCGTAGGTCTCCCATCCTCACTGCCGATTTTGTGACGATGGATTCCGGCACCGGCGCTGTCCACATCGCACCCGGTCACGGCGAAGACGATTACAATCTTGGACGTGCCAATAAATTGCCGATCTTATCGCCGGTCGATGATCACGGCCGCTTCACTGAGGAAGCCGGTTTGCCCGATCTTGTCGGCAAATACGTCTTCGACGCCAACACTGACATCGTGAATTTGTTGCGCGAACGCGGCATGCTGCTCGGCGAACAAAGATTCCATCACTCCTATCCGTACTGTTGGCGCTCGAAGACACCAATCATCTTCCGCAACGTCGAACAATTCTTTATCCGTATCGATGAGCTGCGCGGCAAAGCGCTCGAAGCAATTCACAACGAAGTGAAATGGATCCCGGCGTGGGGCGAAAATCGCATCTCCGGCACAGTTGAATCGCGTCCCGACTGGGTGATCTCGCGCCAGCGCAGTTGGGGTGTGCCACTGCCGGTTTTTTACTCCGCGGAAGGCAAGCCGATGCTCGATGCGAAGATCATTGGCAAGCTTGCCGATCTCGTCGCTGAGCGCGGCTCGAACATTTGGTTCGAATTGAACGATGTCGATCTTGCTAACCACCTTGGCTTGCCAGCAGGAACGACCCATCGCAACGACACGATCGATGTTTGGATCGACAGCGGCGTTTCGCACAAGGCCGTGTGCGCTACGCATCCGGAATTGCGCGATCCGGCCGACATGTACCTCGAGGCAACCGATCAACATCGTGGCTGGTTTCAATCCTCGCTCATGACCAGCATCGCCATGAATGGGCGCGCTCCATACAAAATTTGCGTCACCCACGGTTTCGTTGTCGATATTGATGGAAAAAAGATTTCGAAATCGGGCACGTATGACAAACCGATGGATGCCGGCCATTTCGTCGGCCGTCACGGCGCCGATCTGGTTCGGCTGTGGGCGAGCAGCATCGATTACACCGCCGACGTTCCGTTCTCGGAAGAAATGTTCACGCGTCTGGGCGACACTTATCGGCGCATTCGCAATACGCTGCGGATTTTGTTAGGCAACCTTTACGATTTCACCCCTCACCCGACCCTCTCCCCTGCGAGGGGAGAAGCGAAAAGCCAGCCAGCGAGGGGCCGCCTCTCTCCTCTCAGGGGAGAGGATGGAGGTGAGGAGTGGGTTGGCGGCGCGACTTTAATTGATCGCTGGATTCTGGAGCGACTCGATCAGGTGATCGCTGATTGCCGTTCCGCTTATGAGGCGTTCGAGTTCCACAAGGTTTACCACACGCTCAACCAATTCTGCGCAGTCGATCTGAGCAGCCTCTACATCGACATCACTAAAGATCGGATGTATTGCGATGCGCCAGATTCGCCGCGGCGGCGTGCCACGCAAAACGCCATGCACAAAATCTTCGACACGCTCTGCAAATTGCTCGCGCCGCTGCTTGCATTCACCGCGGAAGAAGCATGGAGGCATTCAAATGCCGGCGCTTCGATTCACTTGCAGGAATTTCCGGAAGTGCTGGATCGATCCCGCGACGGCGGGACAAGCGCGCACGTCGCCGAATTGCTGAAATTGCGCGGTGTGATCGGACAGGCGATTGAAAAGGCGCGGCGGGAAAAATTAATCGGGAACGTGCTGGAAGCGGCGGTGGTTTTGAACTCGAACTCTGATGTCACGGCAAAGATCGACAAGGAGGAACTGGAGGAATTCTTCATCCTGAGCGATTTGACGATTCAATCAGCACAAGAAGCCACGGCGTCGGTTACAAAAACCGCCTACAAGAAATGCGCGCGCTGCTGGCGTTATCGGCCAGAGGTCGGCGAGAGCGCGGCACATCCGGACTTGTGCGACCGGTGCGAGAAGGTCGTGACTCGCGTGACGAATAAAGTTGGATCGACATGAAATTCATTTTCTTCCTTTCGTTGCCGCTCTACGCGCTCGATCAATTGACCAAATATTGTGTCTTGCGGTTCATCAAACCGGATGAGCCGCGCGTGGTCATTGCCGGTTGGTTCGATTTGGTCAACATCACGAACACGGGTGCAGCTTTCGGTTCGTTCAAGAACAACAACACCTTTTTCATCGTGATTTCCGGTCTCGCGCTTCTCTTTGTCGTAGCGCTTCTCGTCCGGCGGCGGTCGTGGGACGTTTGGCGCGATGTTTCGCTGGCCTTGTTGGCGGCTGGCGTGCTGGGGAACCTGACCGACCGGCTTCTTTACGGACACGTCATCGATTTTCTTCTTTTCGATCTCCACTTTCCCTACGCCCATCCATGGCCGGCGTTCAATGTTGCCGATTCGTGTATTTGTATCGCGGTCGTTTGTTTTATCATTCATTCGTTTCGACAACAGAAGAGCGTCGAACCAAGGGCGGGTTCATCCGATCCGTAGCGGCAATCTGTTCGCCAACACAGCGCGCAATAATTTATGCGACGGTCATAGACCGCCGCTACAGTTGGAGCGAATGAAAATATCGCCGATGGAAGAAGCGGCGCGCCGTATCGCTCTGCGATTACGGGAGAGCGGACACGTCGCATATTTCGCCGGCGGTTGTGTGCGCGATTTGGTGCGCGGTCTTGCGCCGAAGGATTTCGATGTGGCGACGGATGCGCCGCCGGAAATTGTACAGAAGATTTTTCCGCACACCTACGCCGTCGGCGCAAAGTTCGGCGTGATCGTTGTGGTCGAGAACGGAACTAACTTCGAAGTGGCGACTTTTCGCTCGGACGATGCCTACGTCGATGGAAGGCGACCGAGCGCGATTCATTTCTCTTCGCCCGAAGAAGACGCGAAACGGCGCGACTTCACGATCAACGGGATGTTTTTGGATCCGGTCGCGAACGAAGTGATCGATTTTGTCGGTGGCCGCGCCGATCTCGAGGCAAAATTGGTGCGCGCGATCGGCGAGCCGGCCCAAAGATTCGCGGAAGACCGCCTGCGAATGTTGCGCGCGGTGCGTTTCGCGGCCGTGCTCGATTATAAGGTCGACCATCAAACGTGGGACGCGCTCGTAGCGAATGCCGCGTCGATCAACGAGATCAGCGCCGAGCGCATCCGTGAAGAGCTCGTGCGCATTTTTCTGTCTCCGCAGCGCGTGCGTGGCTGGGATTTGCTCGATTCGAGTGGATTGATGCGCGCGATTTTACCGGAGGTTGAGGCAATGAAAGGCTGCCTTCAGCCGGAGCAATTTCACCCGGAAGGCGACGTTTTTCAGCACACGCGGCTGATGTTGAGTTTGCTGCCGGAAAAGGTTTCCGTGCCGCTGGTTTATTCCGTTTTGTTTCACGATGTCGCCAAACCGGTCACGGCTACAGTCGATGAAACCGGGCGGATTCGTTTCAACGAGCACGACCGGATCGGCGCGGAGATGACGGAGGCAATCATGGGGCGGCTGCGTTTCTCGCGCGCGGAGATCGATGCCACCGTCGAGATGGTCCGGCAGCACATGGTTTTCAAGGACGTGCCGAAAATGCGGGTGGCGAAACTGAAACGTTTCATGGCCCGACCAACTTTTGAGGACGAGCTCGAGCTGCACCGCGTCGATTGCGCGAGCAGCCATCGCATGATGGACAATTATGAATTCCTTTTGTGCAAGCGGGAAGAATTTGCAAACGAGCCGATCATTCCACCGCCGCTGGTGCGCGGCGGCGATTTGATCGCGCTTGGTTTGAAGCCGGGTCCAAGATTCGGTGAAATTCTCGAAGCGGTAGAGACGCGCCAGCTCGAGGGAACGCTGCGCAGTCGCGAAGAAGCGCTGGAATGGCTGAAACGCGAATACTCGTTAGGATCGTGACCAGATGCGAATCCTGATGATCAGCGCGGAGGGTCCGCCGCTCGTGCGCGCTGGTGCGCTTGTCGACGTAATGGACGCGCTCCCGCGCGAGCTGCGGGCGCGCGGGCATGAGGTGAGCGTAACGCTGCCGTACTACCGCGAGATTCGAGAGAACACCGCATTCAAAGAAGAAGACACCGGTGTGACTGTTGATGTCCGGGTGAGCGATAAGACTTACATCGCGGAATACCTCGAAGGCCGGAGCGCGAGCGGCGTGCAATTGTTTTTCATTCGCTGCGACGATTTTTTTGACCGGACCGAGCTCTACGGCGAGCACGGAAAAACGTATGAGGACAATGCCGCGCGCTTCATCTTTTTCTGCAAAGCCGCCCTGGAACTGGCGCGGCGTTTGACACCTTCCGCGCAAATTCTGCACGTGCATGATTGGGCGGCCGCGCTCGTGCCGGTATTCGTGCGCGCGCACCATTTGCCCTTCGCGACCGTGCTAACCATTCATCATCTGGCCGAGCAAGGCAGTTTCTGGGGACTCGATTTCGGCCTGACGAATTTGCACGAGCGGTTTTTCACGTTGCGAGGGGTCGAGTTCTTCGGGCGAATGAATTTCCTCAAAGGCGGAATTCTCCATGCCGACAGGATCACAACGGTGAGCGAACGCTATCGGCGCGAAATGCAGACAGTGGCGGGCGGTTGCGGTCTCGATGGCGTGCTCCGCGAAAACGCGCATCGCCTTGTTGGGATTTTGCACGGCGCGGATTACGCGCGCTGGGATCCGGCGTCCGATCCTTTGCTCCCAGTGCAGTACAATGCGAGCGCGCTTTGGGGCAAACAGGTTTGTCGCGATGCTTTGCTCGCACAAATGAATCTTGCGCCGGCGCCGCATGGTCCGGTTTTTGGAATGGTCACTCGAGTGGTGGAGGAAAAAGGTTTCGAGATTCTTATGCCGCTGCTGGATCGGCTGCTCTCGGATGATGTCCGACTGATCATTCTTGGCGAAGGCGATCCCGCGTATGAGACCGCGCTCGCCGTCGCAGCGCGCAAATTCCCGTCGAAGTTTGCCTACCACAAGAATTACGACGAGAGACTGGCGCATCGGATTGAAGCCGGCATGGATATCACGCTCATCCCATCGCGCTTCGAGCCGGCCGGCTTGAGCGCGATGTACAGCCTGAAGTATGGCGCCCTTCCCATCGCCCGGGCCACCGGCGGCATTCAGGAGATCATCGAGGACTACGACCCGACGACGGACAGCGGTTACGGTTTCCTTTGTTACGAATATTCAACCGAAGCCTTTTGGGATTCGATCAAACGCGCGCGCGAAGTTTTCCGCGACCGAGTCGTGTGGACGGTGCTGATGGCGCGTGCGATGTCGCGCGGCTTTTCCTGGGACGCATCGGCGCAGCGCTACGAGCAAGTTTATGCGGAGCTGGTCGGTTCCGACGAAGAAGTGGCCGCGTGATTGTAGCCGTCGCCTGCGGGCGACGTGACGCGCTTGAATGAAGTCTCCAGCGCCGCGCTCGCCGCGGCGAGCGGCGACAACATTTCGCAGCGAATAAACGCGCGACCGCGTCGTCAAACTCTCGCCGTTAGCTAAAGCCGACCACCGATGCAATCTGGAACTGCGCTCAATGGGAACCGACAAGTTCTTGCAATCTTGAAAGCTTTCGTATCTCCTCGGCGGTTCCCACTCGTGCCGCTATGACTCGCTCGCCGTCGCCACTCAAACCGTTGTTTGCCGGATTACTCCTGACTCTGGCGCAGATCGCGGTCGCGGTTTGCCTGCTCGCGCCGGAAGGGCCGCTTTCTTATCGGTACTCCACTCTTATTCAGCACGACAGTTACTGGTTCGAGAACATTGTCGACCGCGGCTACCAAACGATCGTGCCGCCGATAAGCCACAAGATGATGGAAGTGTCCAATGTTGCTTTTTTCCCCGCTTATCCTGCAATCGCTGCTTTGCTTCGTTACGGGCTGCACTTCGACACGGGGAACGCGCTGCTCGTCACCGCCCAGGCGGCTGCGTGGGGTTTCTGGAGTTATTTCTTTCTCTTTTGCGAACGGTGGAATCTTTCACCTGCGCTCCAATTTCTTGGCGCTTTATCGATCGTCGCGCATCCCGCTGCCTTCTTTCTTATTGCCGGCTATTCCGAGTCGCTTTTTCTCATGGCTCTGGTGGGTTTCATCTATTGGAGCAGCGCGGACGGTCGTGCTGCGACAGCGTGGGCGGCGTTGCACGGGATGGTGATGTCGGCGACTCGAATTGTTGGAATCCCATGCGCGGCTTTTCCAGTGGTGCGCTCCGTCTTGGCGAAAGGATGGATCGGTTTGCGTGAGCCGCGGGCCTGGGTTCGTCGATACGCGCCGGCCATTGGTTTAACGCTGGCCGGAACATTAGGCGCAGTCTTCTTCTTCGTTTATTGCCAACTGCGCTGGGGTCACTGGAATATTTATATGCTCACACAATCGGCCGGTTGGGGCATTGCTCCCGATTACCTGGCGGTGTTTAAGCCGTCGAGTTATCGCTGGCTCGTTCCGGCCCTGAATAATCCAACACAGGCGAGCCAAATGTTGATGACTTTGGGCGCATTGCTCTTTATCGCGGTCGCATTTTGCGAACTGCTTCCAGCGATTCGCCGGCAAACCGAGTGGACGACGCGCGCCGGATTCTATTTCTGCGCCGTCGTCGTCTATTACATTTCAGTAAGCGGCGTGGCCAGCGTGGAGATGGAGAGCATGCTTCGCTACGAATTCTGCGTGCATGCGTTAATCGTGCTGGCACTCCTGCATTTTTTACGGCAATTTCGCATGCCGCCGGTGTTGGTGCGGGCGTTCGGCATGGCGGCAGTGGCGTTGGTCAGCGCCGCCGGGTTAAGCGTGCAGGGGTGGTATGTCTGGAATTTTACCCGGGGCAATTGGGTGGCGTAGCAAATGATGAAGACAACCGTTACCGTAATCGGAGCTGGACCGGCGGGACTGACTGCCGCCTACCTGCTTTCCAAGAACGAGGTCGGTGTAACGGTTCTGGAAGCCGATCCGGTTTACGTCGGCGGCATTTCGCGCACGACCACCTACAAAGGTTTTCACTTCGACATCGGTGGCCATCGATTTTTCTCTAAATCGAAGGCGGTCGAAGATCTGTGGACAGAAATTTTGCCTAACGACATGTTGCAGCGTCCGCGCTCGTCGCGCATTTTTTACGGCGGAAAATTTTTTACTTACCCACTCAAACCGTTCGAGGCGCTCCTGAAGCTCGGCATTCTTCAATCGATCCTTTGCATTCTCTCTTGGCTCAAAGCCCGGCTCTTTCCGCTGCGCAACCCCCGCAACTTCGAAGAATGGGTGAGCAACCAATTTGGCAGACGGCTTTTCAACACTTTCTTCAAGAGCTACACCGAAAAAGTTTGGGGCATGAGCTGCAAAGAAATCTCGTCCGATTGGGCGGCCCAGCGCATCAAAGGTCTCTCGCTCGGCAGCGCGATCAAAAACGCGCTTTTGCCCCAGCGCTACAACGGCGATCGAACCAAAGTCATCAAGACGCTCATCAACTCATTTCGTTATCCGCGCAAAGGGCCCGGCATGATGTGGGAAGCATGCGCGGAGAAAGTGACAGCGATGGGCGGCAAAATCGAAATGGGCTGCAAAGTGACCGCTTGCGCTTACGACGACGTTGCATCGAGATGGAGCGTCCAGTTCAAGAATGGAGATGGAAACTTGCAGACGCTCGAAGCCGAACACGTAATTTCCTCGGCTCCGATGCGCCCGTTGGTTTGCGGTTTGTCGCCCCAAGTCAGCGAGCGAACAAGACGCGCAGCCGAGAGTCTCAAGTACCGCGACTTCATCACCGTCATGCTCATTCTCAAAGAGCGAAACATGTTCGATGATAATTGGATCTACATCCACGACCCGAGCGTGAAAGTCGGCCGCATTCAAAACTTCCGTTCCTGGTCGCCGGAAATGGTGCCCGATCCCGACAAGGCGTGTTACGGCCTCGAATATTTTTGTTTCGAGCACGACGGGCTTTGGGATTCGAAAGACGAAGATTTAATCGAGCTTGGCAAACGCGAGCTGATCAAAATCGGACTGGCCAAGGAAGGTGATGTTCTCGACGGCTGCGTCGTCCGCCAGAAGAAGGCCTACCCAGTTTACGATGACAATTACGCGTCCCATGTCGCCACGATCCGCGAAGAACTCGAGGACCGTTATCCAAATTTGCATCTTGTTGGGCGCAACGGCATGCACAAGTATAACAACCAGGATCATGCCATGATGACCGCGATGTTATGCGCCGAAAATATTCTGGCCGACACCAAGCTTTACGATCTCTGGCAGGTCAACCAGGACGCCGAGTACCACGAAACCGGCGCCGGCCCAGCTGAAGAAACCGGCGGTGCCGCGCTGCGCCTCGTTCCAACCCGGGTCGTCGCGACGCCTGAACTAGCGCCGGAAGGATAGCAGTTCGTTTTTTCTTGCTCCGCCGATTTCTCTGAGGCGCCTATTCCGCATGCCGATTCGACAGAACCGGCCAAGGCCGGAGAATTCAATCTATTGTGCGCTGAATTCTTCGAGCGGAGGACAGGAGCAGAATAAGTTCCGATCGCCATAAACATTGTCGATCCGCGCGACGGCTGGCCAGAATTTGTGTTCCCGCGCCCATGGCGCGGGAAATGCCGCTTGCTCACGCGAGTAGGGCCGGTCCCATTTGTCCGCAGCAATTTGCCGCGCCGTGTGCGGTGCGTTCTTCAAGACGTTGCTTTGTCGATCAGCCTTTCCGTTCGCGACCGCTTCGATTTCTGCGTGGATCGACATCAGCGCGTCGCAAAAACGATCGAGCTCATCTTTCGATTCACTCTCGGTTGGCTCGACCATCATCGTGCCGGCGACCGGCCAGGAAATTGTCGGCGCGTGAAATCCGTAATCCATCAAGCGTTTGGCGACGTCTTCCACTTCGATGCCGGCGCTTTTCCATTGGCGAAGATCGACAATGCATTCGTGCGCGACGAGTCCGCGTTTGCCCTTGAACAGGACCGGGAAATACGGATCGAGACGATTCGCGATGTAGTTTGCATTCAAAATCGCGATCTTCGTCGCTTCGGTTAGTCCACTCGCGCCCATCATCCGAATGTACATCCAGGAAATAGTGAGGATGCTCGCGCTGCCGTTCGGCGCCGCGGAGACAGGACCGACAGGAGAGTTGAGAGTTGAGAGTTGAGAGTTGAGAGCAGCTACTGCCGGCAGAAACGGAACGAGATGTTCGGCCACGCCGATCGGACCGACGCCGGGACCGCCGCCGCCATGCGGGATGCAAAACGTTTTGTGCAAATTCAAATGGCAAACATCCGCGCCATAATCGCCGGGACGGCAAAGACCGACTTGGGCATTCATGTTGGCGCCGTCCATGTAAACTTGCCCGCCGTGCGAGTGCACGATCTCGCAAATCTCGCGGATGGTCGGTTCAAAAACGCCGTGCGTGCTCGGATAAGTCACCATGAGCGCGGCCAGATCTCGCGCGTGCTCGTCGGCTTTTCCCCTAAGATCGGCCAGATCGATATCCCCATCTTTCGAGGTCGCAACCGGAACAACACGGAAGCCCGCCATGACCGCACTGGCCGGATTCGTTCCATGCGCCGATTGCGGAATCAGACAAACTTTGCGATGCGATTCGTTGCGCGAGGCATGATATTCGCGGATCGCGAGCAGTCCGGCGTACTCGCCTTGCGAACCGGCATTTGGTTGCAACGAAACCGCGGGGAAGCCGGTGATCTCGGCGAGCCATTTTTCCAGTTGCTCGCTCATTTCGCGATACCCGGCTGTTTGATCGACAGGCGCAAACGGATGGAGCTTGGAGAACTCCGGCCACGAAATCGGAAACATTTCCGCGGTCGCGTTCAACTTCATTGTGCACGAGCCGAGCGGAATCATCGAGGTGGTCAGCGAGAGATCGCGTGACTCGAGCTTTTTCAAATAGCGGAGCATCTCGGTCTCGGTGTGATGCGTGTTGAAAACGGGATGAGTCAAGAAATCCGAATCGCGGATTGCGGATCGCGGACTGCGAAAAGCGGAATGGTCAAGTTTATCGTCGGCAAAGTCGCGGACGTGAGTTCCGCGGAAGATCGACATGAGTAATTCGATGTCTGTTTCCGAAGTCGTTTCGTCCAGTGAAATCCCGATCGTGCTGTTGCTCAGTTTGCGCAGATTCATTCCCACAGCCGCCGCGCGCGACAAAATCGTGTCTGCGCTTTTGTCGCCAAGATCGACATGCAGTGTGTCGAAGAAATCTTCATGCGCGATTTCGAAGCCTAGTTGCTGTAAATCTTTGGCGAGTTTCGAAGCAAACATGTGCACGCGTTCCGCGATTGACCGCAAGCCGTGCGGCCCGTGATAAACCGCGTACATCGAGGCGATAACGGCGAGGAGAACCTGCGCCGTGCAGATGTTACTCGTCGCTTTGTCGCGCCGGATGTGTTGCTCGCGCGTTTGCAGCGCGAGACGATACGCGGGGCGGCCTTGGGCATCGTGCGAAACGCCGACGAGCCGGCCGGGCATGTAACGCTTGAATTGATCGCGCGTGGCAAAAAAGGCGGCGTGCGGTCCGCCAAATCCCAGCGGGACACCGAAGCGTTGCGTGCTGCCAACCGCAACATCCGCGCCAAATTCTCCCGGCGGTTTTAGCAATGTGAGCGCGAGAATGTCGGCCGCGACTATGACGAGCACACCAGCGTCATGCGCTTGCCTAACGAATCCAATGTAATCATAAATCGCGCCATCGGTCGCGGGATATTGCACGAGAGCGCCAAAGACTGTGTTGTCGAATTTGAACCGCGAGAAATTGTCGATCTTGAGCTCGATGCCGAGTGGTTTCGCGCGGGTGCGCACGACTTCAATGGTCTGTGGATGACAATTATCGGCAACAAAAAAAGTCTTCCGGCCAGCAACGACTGCGTGACAAAGCGCCATTGCTTCGGCCGCCGCAGTCGCTTCATCGAGAAGCGAAGCGTTGGCGATATCGAGCGCGGTAAGATCGGTCACCATGGTTTGGAAATTTAGAAGCGCCTCGAGCCGGCCTTGCGCGAGCTCAGCCTGGTACGGCGTGTAAGCGGTGTACCAACCGGGATTTTCCAGGATGTTCCGCTGAATGACCGGTGGTGTGATGCAATCCGAGTAGCCGGCGCCGATAAATGAGCGCGCGACCTTGTTTTTTTGAGCGATCGCGAGCAGCTCGGCGAGCGCTTCGCTCTCCGATTTTGCTTCCGGCAAATTCAATTGCCGGTTCAGTCGGATATTTTTCGGAATCGCGGCATCGATAAGCGCATCGAGATTCTCGAAACCTAGCTCGCGCAACATCGCGTCGATCTCTTTCTCGTTCGGACCGATGTGGCGACTTGCGAAGGAATCGAAATTCGGCGGCTTGGCAGAGTCTCGCCCTGCCATCGGCTTGTGCATGGGTGAGCCTACGGAACGCGAGTGCGCGTTCAACTATTTGGAGTCGTAGGTTTCGACGCCGTGGCTTTTCAGTTGCGCGCGCAGCTCGGCGAGGTGCTGCTGGTTCCGCGTCTCAACGGTACAAAGAACATTCACCGTCGAAACATCCGAGGTGGCGAAGGCGCGATCGTGCACCACTTGCTTGATGCTGGCGCCGGTTGATGCGATTTGCGACGCCAGATCGGCGAGACCTCCTGGGCGATCGCTGATGACCGCGATGAATCGACACAGGCGACCATCGGCCACGAGCCCGCGCTCGATGACGCGGCTAAGGACGTTTGGATCAATGTTGCCGCCGCAAAGCAAAAGCACAACGCGTTTTCCGGCGAGTTCTTTTAGTTTTCCAGAGAGACATGCCGCCAGCGGCGTGGCGGCGGCTCCTTCCACAACACTTTTTTCCGACTCGACGAGCCGCAGAATTGCAATCGCAATCTGCTCTTCAGTGACGGTAACCGCGAGATTGACAAGTTTGTGCGCGACCTCAAATGCGTTGGCGCCGACTTGCGGAATCGCGAGTCCATCGGCGAGGGTGGGGTGGAGTGCAATCTTGATCGGCTTGCCGGCTTCGAACGCAGCGGAGAAACTGGCGACATTTTCCGCTTCGACAGCGATGATCTTTGTCTGCGGACGCAAAGTCTTCACGGCCAGGGCCACGCCGGCGATCAAACCAGCACCCCCCACTGGCACAATCACCGCATCGACATCTGACACTTGCTCGATAATCTCAAGGCCCATTGTCCCCTGGCCGGCGATGATGGCGGGATCGTCGTAACCGTCGATGTAAGCGAGACTTTTCTCGCCCGCGATCTCGTGCGCGTGCGCTTTTGCTTCGGCGAAATCTTTGCCGTGCAACACAACGTTGGCGCCAAGTTTCTGGCAATTGCTCAGCTTGATGAGCGGCGCGTACTGCGGCATCACCACCGTCACAGGAACGCTGAGTAACTTGCCCTGGTAAGAGAGACCGAGCGCATGGTTGCCAGCCGAGGCCGCAATCACGCCTCGTTTCTTTTGGTCGGGCGAGAGTTGTGCGAGGACGTTGCGCGCGCCTCGTTCCTTAAAACTGCCCGTGCGCTGCAAGTTGTCGAGCTTGCAGAAAATTTCCATGCCCAGGGTCTCGCTCAGCGAAATCGAATGCTGGCAGGGCGAACAGTAAACCGCGCCAGCGATGCGGTCGCGCGACGCTTCGATATCTTTGAACGTGACCACCCGTTTTTCAATATACGGCGCGCGCAATAGCGGCAATGTTTTCACGTCGATCCAAAAAAAATCGTCGTGCGGCAAGATCGGCCTGTAGCCGTCGACCTGTGGGCGACGCCACGCGCGTGTTCGCAATCTGTGCGCCGTCCTCGCTGCAGCCAGCGTCTACAGTTTGTCGAGCGCTTCGCGGACTTTGGCCGCGAGCTGCTCGGGATCGAACGGTTTCGGCAAGAAAAACATGCCGGGATCTCGGCGATCGCCCGGATGGAGCGATTCCTCGAGGTACCCGGAAACGAAAACCACCTTTATGTGCGGGCTGGCCGATCGCAGCCAATCGGCGAAGCGGCGGCCGCTCATCTGGGGCATGACCATGTCGGTAAGCAAGAGGTGAACTTTTCGACCGGCGCTTTCGCTAATTAGGCGTTGCGCATCGTCGCCATTGGCCGCTTCGATAACTTGATAGCCGAGGTTGCGAAGAACGCGGACGGAAACGTGGCGCACGCTGATGTCGTCCTCGAGCACGAGAATGGTCTCAGTGCCCCGTGGCAGCTTCTTTGCGCTCGGCTTTTTGTACGATGGTGCAGGCGGCGGGGGAACCTTGGGAAGATAAACGTACACCGTCGTCCCTTTTCCCGATTCGCTCTCGACGCGAATGTGGCCGCCGCTTTGTCGCACGATGCCATAACTGGTGGCGAGACCGAGGCCGCTGCCACGTCCTTCCTCCTTGGTGGTGAAGAACGGTTCGAAGAGATGCGCTTTCACTTCATCGCTCATTCCGATTCCAGTGTCGGCGACGCTGACGAGGACGTATTGTCCGGGGGTAAAGTCGTCTTCGGAAGAGCACGCAAGTTCCGTTTCCTTGCTAACATTGACAATCGATGTTTCGACCGTGAGCTCGCCACCATTCTGCATCGCATCGCGCGCATTTACGGCCAGATTCAGGATGAGCTGAGTCAACTGCCCAGCATCCACTTTGATGTGAGCCCTTTGCTTTTCATCGTGCAGATGACAGGCCACGCGAATATTCTCACCGATGAGCCGGAGCAGCGAGCCCTCGAGATTGGCGATGAGCGAATTGACTTCGACGATGCGGGGCTCAAGCGCCTGCCTGCGGCTAAATGCGAGGAGCTGTCCAGTGAGAACGGAGGCACGACCGGCAGCGCCGCGAATCTCGGCGACATGGCTGGCCACTTCACTCTTCCGGCCAGTCTCGGCAAGGACCAGGTCGCAATACCCGAGGATCGTGGTGAGAAAGTTATTGAAATCGTGCGCGACACCGCCTGCGAGCTGCCCGAAGGCTTCCATTTTTTGCGAATGGCAGAGCTGATCGTATAATTGTTTTCGAGCCGTGACATCCATGAGCGAGCCAACGAAACGGACGGCTTTGCCCTGGCTGTCTCGCAGGATCAGCGCCCGTTCGAGCAATTGGAGATAACTGCCATCAGCGCGGCGAAACCGATATTCACCACTCCAGTGCTCGCTCGTTCCAGCGAGAGCATCGGCGATACTAGCCGCGGCGCGCGCGCGATCTTCCGGGTGAATCTGATCTTGCCAAAAACTGATCTGCTCCGCAGTGGAAGAGCGACAATAACCGAGCAAACTCTCGAGCCCTTGTGGCCAAAAGAGCGAGCCGCTTCTTACATCCCAATCCCGAACTGCATCGTTCGTAGCCCGGGCAACGATCTGAAGATGCTCCTGGTCCCGCGACTGCGGGAACGCATTGCTTTCAGATAATGCGCGATTGTGGTTTTCATTGGTTGTGTACTTATTGCAAGATCGATCCGATTGACCGTCGCCCGCTGATCGCGCTACTCGCCCTTGTAACTGATTCCCCGTAGCTGATCGCATGCGTCACGACAGTCAAAACCGTGCGTAAAAAGAGCTAGTTCCGTGCCTTGCACAAAAGCTGCAAACGGCGCCGTCAGAGCGATGTGGCGCGCGTGTTTCGCAGAGCGCAACGATTCAAGAAACGAAACGATCAAAGAAGCGAAGCAGCTAGAAGACTGACGCAATCAAAATTGCGCTCTTCCCATCTGGCGTCTCCGCTGAAGCCGGCAGCTTTGCTGTCTTAGCGATCGCATCGGCCGGTTCTTTTTCGTCGCGATAAAGACCAAGGCCGGTCACTTGGCGCGCTTTTTCTACACGAAACGAGAGCTTCATGTACTTTGCTTCAACGCCGAGCATCGAAAGATTAAAGAGGCGTTTGTGCGCAAAGGGAACGATCCCGTTCACTTGCGTCCACTTTGGGCTGTCGGCGGGAAGATGGGAATTTGAAACCGAGATGTTAAACTCGCCGCGGGCGGCAGTGTTTTGGTTTATGAACGTGAAACGATCTAGTAAGGCGGCCTTGAAGAGAGGGATAATGAAAGTGGTTTCGCCCTCAGGCAAGGCGCAACTGATCGTCTCGTCGTCCATCATCGAGGCCGGTGCGCCGGGATTACTCTTCCCAGGGTTCGCGACCGAAGACACCCGCCCGTCCGGTGTGACGCATTCGATTTGTGCGCCATCATTTGTGCGATTTAGACTCCCGCTCTGATTGTTGGTCGCGTTTGTGATCGAGGCGGCGCCGGCAGAAAAGAGCTGAACAACAAGGCCGCCAAGGACAATCGTCCCGAACCACCCCGCAACAGCGCATTGGGAGCGGATGAGCGATGGGAAACGGCTCATATCGTTTCCATTTAAGAGCTTAAGCTGGGCCAGCGGCAGAGAATTCCCGGGCTTGTCCAGGTGCATGCAGCAGATCCACGCCGTTTACCTGTCGCAGGTTCTTCCGCAAGAACAGGAAGGAATGAAAGAGGTATTTTTCGACGCGATTTCACTTGTCAGCTAATGAGCCTTTGTCTAAAAAGGCCAGAAACAAGGTAGAAAAAACCGATCTACCAAACGTTATCGTTTAGGGAGATGCTTGCTTCGTTTGAGGCGTGCGTTGCCGCTTGGGAGAACGGTTTGCAAACAGAATATTTTGGTATCACAACTGCTAACGTAAACGCGCCTCACGTGCCTCTATGCGCCGTCACTCCATCGCTTGCTCATGTGATCGTCGCGCTGGGCACATTGCTCTCGTTTTCTTGCTTCCTTTCCTGTGCGCAGGGTCGGTTGCTCGGTCGCAAGATGTAGTTCGACCTTCGCTGGCCGGAGAAGCAGCCGCAGAAGCGCGCCGCCAAGATATCGAGCACATTCCCTATAACCTCTTGATGGGTCCGATCAGGTTCCGCGTTAGCGCCACACTCGGTATGGAATTTAACGACAACATTAACCTGGCGGAGGTCAATACCCAAGAGGACGTAATCATCCGGCCCCAGGTGAACGTCAATGCTATCTGGCCAGTGACGCAGCTTAATACCTTGAGACTCGATCTCGGCCTAGGCTACACCTTCTATCTCGACCATTCGAACGCAGATACAAATGGCGTACTGATTGCACCGGGCTCCCAGTTGGCGTTCGACATTTTCATAGGCGATTTCCGGATCAACTTCCACGAACGCCCCTCGCTCCAGCAAGATCCGATTGCGGAGCTGGCGCTGAGCAATGTGGTCGATTACGGACGCTTCGAGAACACCGTGGGCGTCTCGGTCCTTTGGGACCTGAACAAGGCCGTCGTCACGCTGGGTTACGATCATTACACCTATATCTCGACGACCTCGGCGTTCAGTTACCTGGATCGAAACGCCGAGGAATTTTCCGGAAATCTTGATGTCGCCGTCAGCTCCACCACCAACGTCGGGCTCGAGTCCTACGCAGTCTTCAATTATTACGGCCAGAATGTCTTAAACGATTCCATCGACTATGCCATCGGCGCTTTCGTGGAAACGCAGTTGACTAACTACATAAAAGTACGGATGGCGGGGGGCTATCAATGGATCTCGTTCGATAATGGTGGCGTGGTTAGTACCGGCCCGTTTCACGATTCGAGTAAGCTCTCCGATTACTACGCGAATATCCTGATCTCGCATCGCATTAATCCTGCCATCGTTCAATCTTTGAGCGCGGGTCACGAGAGCCAGCTCGGGGTCAACTCCAACTACATCACCTTGAATTACATCCGCTATACGGTATCATTGAACATCATCCGCAATACCCTCATCTCCACGGAGTTCTTTTACGAAGATGCGGATGAATCCGGCGGCTTCATCAACGAACATCTGCATCGCTTCGGCGGCGCGCTCGCCGTTGGATATCAGCTGACCCCGCACATCACGCTCGGCTTGCGTTATCAATATACGCAGAAAGATTCCGATGTGCGTCTGCGAGATTATACTCAGAACCGCGTCTCGTTCGATGCCACGTATAGTTTTTAAAGGGATGAAGCGGGAATGCTAATGAGAGTGCGTATCTATGCATTGATCTTCGCCGCAATCGTTTGGGGATCAACGCCAGGACGGGCCCAAGATTCCGCCAGCCCGATTCCGTCGATTGCCAAAACGCCGTCGCCCGATCTTCCCCCGACCACAAGCACAGTCATGCGAACCAACTCGATGGAGGTTCTCGATGACAAAAAGAAGCTTGGCGCGAACGACTTCGTCAGTTTCCGTGTGGTGGAAGATCGAGATAACGATTCGCAGCGCTTGCGAGTAAATGATAGCGGAGAGCTGGAAGTGCCGTACATCGGGCTGGTCCCGGCCCAAGGCAAAACGTGCAAGGAGCTTGCCTTCAACATCAAGAGCGTCTTAGAGAAGGAGTATTATTATCACGCGACCGTGATCCTGGCGGTTGACCGGGTGAGCGACAAATCGCGCGGCCGGATTTATGTTTATGGCTCGGTGAAAAGCCAGGGGCCGCAGGAGGTTCCTCCGGATGAAAATTATACGGTTAGCAAAGCCGTCATCCGCGCGGGCGGCTTTGGCGATTTCGCCAATAAACGCAGGGTGAAGGTCACTCGGAAAAATGGCAAAGACTTCACGGTCGATCTCAAGCGGGTCATTGAAGAAGGGCACACCGAAGAAGACGTGGTGCTTCAACCCGACGATCAAATTTATGTCCCGCAGCGCTTGATCAACATGTAGGTATGCAAGCTCCCGTTCCCGCCGTTGAAAGATCCAACCCCGCCGCCTGGTCCAACACTTTGGTCACACGGTTGCATCGCTACAAGGCCCTGCTGCTCAGGCGCTGGTGGATTCCGGTCTTGACGATCTGTCTCGGGCTGTTCGTCGAAGCGTTTCTCATTTATCAAACGCCGCCCTCGTTTCTCTCTACCAGCAAAATGATGCTCGCGGGCAAGTTGAACATCGCCCAAGGCGCGGTTTATAGCGAAGACAGCGTCAATTTTTACGGCACCCAGATTCAACTCATGCAGAGCGCCGAGGTCAAGCGAAGCGCGGAAGCGCTCGTTCGCTCCACCCATCCGGAAATGCAGCCTGTGCGGGTGGAGATTACGGTCGCGCAAAAACCGCGCACCTCCATTTTCGATCTTGAGGCAATTGGCCGCACCCCGGATTACACGCAGGCTTATCTGAACGCGCTCATGCAGAAGTATCTCGATTTCAAAAAGGGAATGCGTGAGGGGCAGGGACAGACCGTGATCACCGGTATCACCGAGCAGCTCATTCAGACGGAGAAAGATTTGAGAACGGCCGAAGATGAAATGCTTGAATTTCAGAAACAGAACAACATCGGCTTCATTCAGGAGGAGGGAAATAGCGCTGCCGCCTATCTGGTAAGATTGAATCGGGACTATGCCGGGCTAAAAACTGAGTATGATCTCCTCAATCTCCTCGATCTCGATCAAAACCTTGATCGCGCGCAGAACAAATCTGAAGCGAATCTGAGCGGACAAAGTACGGAGGATCAAGGGATGCCATTTTCCGGTGTAGGTCCGGAAGGCGAGTACTTGAAGGCGAAGCAGGCGGTCCAGCTATTAAAGGCGGAGCGCGACACGCTCGCGAAAGATCTCAGGCCAAAACATCCCAAGATCCTCAAGCTAAATGATGAAATCTCGAAACAGGAGAAGCTCATCGATCTCTTCCGCGCAGACACGGTCGAGAAGCTCGAGACCCGTCGCAAATCCATCGGCAAACAGATGGAAAACCTGCAGACCAACATCAAGGAATGGGAGGCCAAAGCGCTCGATCTGAGCCAGCGCCTCGCCCAATTCAACCGCGTCAAAGGAAAAGTGGATCGTCTCAAGGTTTTATATGACCGGCTTACGAACAATCTGAAGGAGGTTGATGTGTCCCAAGTCGTGGACAGCGCTGATCAGGTTTCCGTCATGGAAATGGCAACCCCGCCGGAATCAGTCCGGCCCGGGCTGATCAAGAGTCTGTTGATCGGTTTGGGATGCGGCTTGCTTGCCGGAATCGGTATTCTCTTCCTGCTCGATCGCATCGATGATCGCATGGCCTCGTTCGGGGAGTTCCAGCACCAGTTCTCCGAAAGTGTCCTCGGTCAAATTCCAAAGGAAAAGACCAAGGGGAAGCTCACCCTGCTCCAACCGGACGATGCGCGCCACATTTTTGCGGAATCATACCGCAACGTCCGTTCCTCGATTTTCTTCATGCCCTACGAGGGTCCCCGGCCGAAAACCCTTCTGGTCACCAGCGCGGTGCCGAACGAAGGAAAGTCCACCATCGCGGCCAATCTCGCCATCACCATGGCGCTCTCCGGCGCGCGCACCTTATTGATCGACGCCGATCTGCGACGCGGCGCGCTCCGGGAAGCCTTCGGCATCTCTTCGAAGCTCGGCTTGTCCGAAGTGCTCAAACGAGAAGTCAACTGGCAGGAAGTTGTCGTTCCCACCTCCTACCCGAGCCTGTTCATTCTGCCTCGTGGCAAGACCTTGTCGCAGCCGAGTGAGCATCTCCTGCGCGATTCGACCGATGTGTTGTTGAAAGAAATGTACAAGCACTACGACTACATCCTCATCGACAGTTCGCCAGTCCTCGCCGCGGATGACACCGCCAGCCTCGCTCCCAAGATTGACGCCACGCTCTTCGTCGTGCGCCTTTCTTACACCTCGGCGCGTTTGATCCGGAAAGGGCTCGAGCTCCTTTACGGCCGCCAGGTCAACGTTCCGGGCATTATTCTCAATTTCGTCGATACGTCGCTGCCCGAATATTATTATTACCAGTATGCGGAGTATTACAACCCGCCCGCATCCGTCACGGATGGTGAAGCGCTCACCGCTCCGCCGCCACGCGAGCCCGCAAAACAGTCTTCTTAACTGCGAGCGGAGATTTGCCGTCGTCATCTCGTGCTTCTTAGCGGGTGCGCGGCGAGGTTTCAGCCATCGATATAGTCATCTTCGCAGCTCGCCTGGCAAGAATTGATCTTGGCACTTGGGACGCTCATGCCTCTGTTGAGCAATTGAAGGCGCCATGAGTTTCTTCAATCCCATCTCACCGCCGCTGCTGGAGGAGGGCTCTGCGCCGACCATTCGGCACGCATTCCAACGCGCAAGGATCGTAGGGAATTTCGCGATCGTGCAGGCGGTCGTGCAGATCATCGGGTTCTTGAGCGGAATTCTTCTCGTTCGCACCCTGGAACAGCGCGAGTACGCCTATTTCACCATCGCCAATACCATGCAGGGAACGATCAACCTGCTCGCGGACATTGGCATCAGCGTCGGTCTGGTCTCGATCGGGGGGCGCGTTTGGCAAGATAGATATCGTTTTGGTCAACTGATCAGCACTGCGCTAAGCGTGCGGAGAAAGCTCGGCGCCGTCGCCATTGTCATCGTCACTCCGGTTTTGTATTTCCTGTTGGTCAAGAACGGCGCGTCGTTTTTTTACACCGCGGTGTTGGTCATCGTGGTTCTCGCCGGGCTTTTGATCCAACTATCGCTCGGTGTCCTGGACGTCGTCCCTCGATTGCGCTCCGATGTCGCGCGCATCCAGAGCATCGATCTTACCGGCGCGATCGCGCGACTCCTCGTTCTCGTCACGCTCATGTATTTCTTTCTCAATGCCGGCGTCGCCGTGGCCGTCGCTACGGCGACATTGCTCCTGCAATACGCCATGCTCCGAAAGTACGTGGCTGGTGTCATTGATCTGGACGCTCCCGAAAACGCCGAGGATCGCGCCGCCATGTTTGGGTTCATTCGAAAACTCGCCGCCAATGCTGTTTTCTATTGTTTGCAGGGACAGATCACGGTTTTTCTCATCAGCTTCTTCGCCCGCCGCACGAGCTCGGTCGCCGAAGTGGGCGCGCTCGGGCGACTGGCGATGATTTTTGCCGTCCTCAGCAATCTACTCACGAACGTATTCGTCCCAGCGTTCGCTCGCTGCCAGAGCGCACGGAAACTGCGCTGGCTTTATGCGGCAATCATTGGCGGAGTAGGCGCGTTCAGTCTGCTGGTGCTGTGCGGCGCCGAAATATTTCCTGATCAATTTCTTTTTGTTCTTGGCAGCAAATACGCCCACCTGCATCGGGAACTGCTTCTCATGGTGGGAGGGGCAATCCTCTCCGCGCTGACCGGAACGTTTTGGGTGCTGAACGCTTCCAAAGCCTGGGTCGCCGGCTCATGGCTTTACATCCCGCTGACGCTCGCGACGCAAATAGCACTGATTCCCTACACGGATTTCTCAAGCGTCATGGGCGTTCTGACCTTCAATCTTATTTCCGCGATTCCCAACCTTCTGCTTAACATTGCGCTGAGCTATCGCGGTTTCCGTTCCTTCCAATCAGCCTCCGGATGACGATGCCAAACTTCGGTTATCATCTGGCGCGACTGAAAGGCAATGCGCTGCGTCGAGTCTATCGCGCTTTGTTGCCCGTGATTGCGCGCAAGCGCCCGAATTTACAGCCCCGAACGCTTTCGGGGCTGGAGGTGTTCGCTTATTCTGGCGAGACGACCTTGCCGGAACAAGTCGCCTCGATCCGATCGTTTCTTCGACAAGTGGGGCGTCCAAAAAGTTTCACCGTGGTTTCGGATGGCTCGCACTCAGCTCGAAGCATCCGGCTCCTCGAACGCATCGATCCGATTGTTTCGGTGCGATTGTCGATCCCACAGCCGTCCAGCGGACTGCCGGAAAAGCTTCTCCGATATCTCGCAACCCATCCAACCGGCAGGCAACTCGCGTTGATCATGTCGCTTCCGACCAATGGTCCGGCCTTATATGCCGATTCCGACGTTCTCTTTTTCGCAAGTGCTCCCGATCTTGCCATCCGAGCCGCGGCCCATGATGCGCCCGCGTATTATTTGGCCGACTGTCAGTTCTCCGGTGACGCTCGACTTTTGCGCGATCCAAGCGAGGGAAACGAACCGGTGAACACTGGAGTTTTGCTCTTATTCGAGAAGCTCGACTGGTCGCTAAGCATCCAACGATTTCTCGAACTCGAAGGCGAACCCAACTTTTTTACGAATCAAACCATGACACATCTGACGATGCACCAGAACAGAGGACGTCCTTTTGATCCCACCAAGTACGTATTGCAGTTGGATGATCAGTTCGTTTACCCCGATCAATACGCCGGCGCCTCGCTGGTTCTACGCCATTACGTTAATCCGGTGAGGCACAAGTTTTGGATAAGCGTGAAACAGTGAGGGCAGAGACTTTGCCGCTGGCGCCAGGGCCGCTGCGCATCCTGGTTGTGGTTAATTTGCGCTGGGATGCGCGGCTTGGCGCCGTGCGCGTTTACATGGAACTGGCGGAGCAATGGCGCGCCGCCGGCCATGTTGTCGATCACTTCAGTTTGTCTGATGCTTTCCCGAATGCGCGTGGCTCGCGTGCAGGGTTTGCCTTGCGCCAGGTGCTCTTTACCTACAAAGCGGCCGCATTTGTGAAAAGGAAACGCGCGCGCTACGATGTGATCGACGCGCTCATTGGTTCTCTGCCTGCGTCAAAAGAGAAGTTGAGGTTTGACGGCCTTCTCGTTGCGCGTTCTGTCGGCTTGTACCGGCTTTATGATCGCTTCGAGCGTAGCGCACATCATCGTTGGCCGCGCCGCTCGCGAGGAAGATTTCTCGGCCGGATTCTCTACACGCTCACCAAACGGCGGCTAATGCACGCCTCCGACAAGGCCGTGAAGCATGCCGATCTCGTCAATCTACCTAACGAAGACGAAGCTGCTTATCTTCGCCGTGAAATCGCTTCCGATCGCCCAATCGTCGTCCACCCATATGGCCTCAGCGCAGAACGACGCTGCGCTCTTTTGCAGGCGGCGTTGCCGGCCGATGTCCGTTTGGCGCAAAAGAAAATCAGTTTCATCGGAATGTGGGCCGGAAGGAAAGGTTCCCACGACTGGGGGCGTATCGTTCGGCGCATCTGGCAGGAACTTCCAAATGCTCGTTTCTGTTTTCTCGGAACGATGGTGGACGCGCACACAATTTTGTCAGACTTGGGCCTCGAATCATCCGCCGGAATCGAATTGATCTCCGACTATTCGCCTGTCGATCTTCCCAAGCTTCTGGCTGATTGTGCCGTCGGCGCTTTTCCAAGCTATGTCGAAGGCTTTGGTTTGGCCGTGCTCGAACAACTCGCTGCTGCTCTTCCAACCGTCGCGTTCGACGTCGCCGGTCCGCGCGACATCTTAAGCACGCGTTTGCCTGAGCTGCTGGTTCCGAGTGGTGATATCGACGCATTCGCGGGCGCAATTTGCAAAATTCTTGAGCTCGACCAACGCTCCTACCAACGGCTGTCCGAGCGCAGCGCGGAAGCAGTCGCGCAGTTCAGCTGGTCAAAGATCGCCGACGACACACTTCATGTTTATCGCCGGCGGTTGTGCTCTCTCAGGGACACGATTCTGTTCGTTCAACCATTCAGCCTCGGCTGGACTGGCGGTGGCGCGCGCATTCTTCGCGCTTTGCTCGGGCGAGCGCCGATGAAATGGCACAGCCTCTGTTGCGCCCCAAAACGTCCGCAGAATTCGCCTAACGAAACGCATCTTCGCAGCCGGCCCTCCTGGGGAAGAATTGAAACGAGTCGCCTGGCGATATTCCCGAAGATGACCGTGTCGATGTTCGCTTCTAGATTTCGGCGTCGATTAAAAGAATTTTGTCGGCGCCGGGGTGTGCGCGCTATTCATACCATTCCGCACGCGGGTCTGGATTTCGCGCAGGCCCACGCCGTCGCTCGCGAACTCTCTCTTCCGTTCTTCATTAGTTTGCACGACGATCTCGCCTACACCGCATCCAGCGCGGGGCGACCTGCCCTGCGTGAGACGGCCATGCGCCGCGCCTGGCTCGATGCGCATGCCCGCTTTGTTATTTCCGAGGCGCTGGGACGTGAGTATTCGCGCCGCTACGGCGCGCGCGATTATCAAGTCGTCACGGATGGGTTGGACGAGTTGGCCCCGCATGAGAACGCGGCGGAGCCGGGCCGTTTGCGGATCTATTTCATGGGACTTTTCCATATGGCCTACGAACACAATCTGCGCGCTCTGCTTGAAGGGACGGTTATCCTTGAGCGCGAGCATCCCACGGTCGCTGTCACGGTGACATGCCGGTGCGAACACATCCGGCCGCACGTGTTCAAAGATATTAAAGAAGTTAAGGTTCTCCCTTTTGCGAGCGAGCCGCAGATCGAGCGCGATCTCGAAAACGCCGATCTGCTTTACATGCCAATCCCCTTCGGCAAAGAACATGAAAACTTTGCCCGCTACAGTGTCTCCACCAAGATGGTGACCTACGCCGGTAGCGGCATCCCAATTCTTTATCACGGCCCCACCAGTTCCGCGGCATTTGATATTTTAGGCGGGAACAAGGCTGCGATTTTTCTCACTTGTCTGAGTCCGGAGGAAATCGCGAGATCACTGGCGGCCCTGATGAAGTCAGAGCGCGCGGAGGCCGCGGCGAACGCTCTGGCCCTTGCCCGCCGTGAGTTCATGCTCGCGGATCAGACGCGGAAGTTTTGGGGCACGATTTCTCGCTTTGTCACCGTCCCATGAACGCGCGTCCGCTCATCGTTATCAGCACACGGCTTCCGCCGCAGCTCTGCGGAATCGGCGCTTACAGCTGGCTGTTATATCGACATTGGCCTGGCCCCGCGCCTGCGGGGTCGCAGGTTCAATTCCTCGTTGTTGAAGGCGCGACGGAATCAGCTGCCGCGCTCAATCATAGCGCGATCGCCGAATTCAACGCCAAGGCCGCCACCCTTTCCCGCGCGCTCGACAGCGGGGGCGACGCGGATGTTCTTCTGCATTACGCGGGGCGGGGCTATCATCGTTACGGCTGTCCAAAATGGTTTCCGGCGGTCCTCGCCAAATGGAAGGCAAAATATCCCGCGGGACGCTTGCTGATTTTTTTTCATGAATTGCCCGGCAAATTTCTAATCACGTCTCGACATTACTGGATAGACCTATGCAACCGCCGCATCATTCGCAAACTTGCGGGCCTCGCTGATGTGGTCGTCACGAACACGAGCGATCACGTGACAAAGATTATAAAGATTTCCGGGCGCGCTGATGTTCATCTAGTCCCAGTCGGATCGAATATCGTTGCGCCGGACAATCTTTCGCCGGAGAGGGTGCGAACTGAGTTCGTGATCTTCGGTCTCCCCTTTGGCCGCTGGCAAACATTGCAAATGTTCGATTCGGAAATTCGGGCCTGGCAAGCGAGTGGGCGCTTAACGAGGCTGCACCTCGTCGGGCCGCGCGATGAAAAGTTTGATTTGCGCTCGGAGAAACTGATTGCAGCGTGGCCCGATTCCCGCGTCGTCACTCGTCACGGAATGCTGCCGTCTCTCGAAGTTTCCAAATTGCTCGCTCGGGCGCAGTTTGCTCTCACCAACGCCACCTTCAAAAACTGGAGCAAATCGGGACCATTCATGGCGTACGCATCGCACGGTTGCGCGATTGTCGGCAGATTACACTCCACTTCGGCGCCGTTGTGCTTCACCGTTTCGCCGGACGACGTCGCGACACTTTCCGAGGTCGATCTTGGCAGAAGAACGCAATCGCTCAAAGAGTGGTACGACCAAAACGCAGACTGGAATGTCATCGCGAGAAAAATTTCCACCTTGCTTCCGGCCAGCGTGCAACAGGTGGTCCCGCAGCGCGGGATGACGGATGAGATCGTCATCATCTCTCCGGAATCGACTCCCGGTGCAGGCGGAGTCGGAGATTACACGTTAAAATTGCTCGCCCACTGGCCGTCGCTTCCGAATGTGCGGCTGCTTATTCCAAAGGTCTCCCGCGGTCGCGGGACGGAGGCGATCTTAAAGCAGTTGCCGGCCACCGGCGGCAAAATACTCGTGCAATACAGCAGTTATGGCTTCGATTGCGCCGGTTATCCGCGCAATCTCGTTCGCGCCCTGATCGAGTGCAAAACCAAAGCGCGCGGTCTTCTGGTTATCATGTTTCATGAGATCTGGGGTTTCTGGCCAATCCTGAACAAGAATTTCATCGTGCAATTTTTCCATCGCCGCTCGATCAAACAATTGCTGAATTGCGCAGACGTTGTCTTTACGAGCACATCAAGTCAGGCGGGACATCTGCGCGCGTTGATGCCGCGTGCGCGAGTTCACGTGCTTCCGGTTGGATCGAACATTCGTTGCGATGAAGATACCGATCCGCGGCGGAAGCCAGGCTGGGCGGTCTTGTTTGGACTGCGAAGCGCGCGCATCCGCGCATTGAGAAAAATGCAGGGGAGTTTGAACTCGCTCACCGCCGCCGGTCGCATCACGAAGATTATCACGGTCGGCGCGAATGGAGATGAAGACAATGAAGAGCGCGGCTTGCTTTCTGGTTTCAGACTTGCGGAGGGTTTCGAGCAGCGCGGTCCGCGGCCTGAGCGCGAGATCTCTGAGCTATTGTTGGCGGCGTCGTTTGGTATTTTCGGGCAGGATGAGTTGAGCTACAGCAAATCCGGCGCGTTCATGGCCTACGCCGCCCACGGATTGAACATCGTCGCCGAATGTGCCGATCGGTCGAAGGAGGAACCTCTTTGCTGGCTCATCGCGCCGCGCGAATTGATCCAAGGCGTCTCGGAGGCTGAACTAAAGCTGCGCGGAGAACGTCTTCGCGTCTGGCAGAAGCGCACTTCGTCATGGCAGATCATCGCCGCGAAATTCGCTGACGCGCTCCAGTTAGTTGAAACAAATCCCGAACGCTTTCGGGATCGAGCTGCACGCCGGTGAAACAGAGCAAGCTGCTCTTGGTCAGCCCGTGCCAGGGAACATATGGCGGGATTGAGGCTTTCGTTTTAGCGGTTGCGGAAGCCGTACGGGGTGAACCCGATTTTGAAGTCCGCGTCTGTTTCAAAAAGGTAAAAGGCTTCGCCTTGCATCCGAACCTTGCGACAATGCTCCGCCACGAATCTTTCGTGTTTGTCGATTCAGCCAGCCGCGCATTGGCCGGAGCAATCAAATGGGCGAACATCGTTCATTTGCAGAATGCCTCACCGGACGTGATCGCGCTCGCCAGAATTTTCCGAAAACCAATTATCCTGACCATCCACAACTACATGCGCCGCGAGTGGAGCTTGCATCGCTTGCTCTGGCGAATCAGCGCACGTTGGGCTGATGCGCGCTGGTATAACTCAGATTTTGTTTGGAAAACCTGGGAAGGAAATCGCAAGCGGCGCGGCAGCCGAAAGGTCCCAACGACATCCAAATTATCCGACGATTGGACTCGACCAAACGAACGGACCGGTTTTGTTTTTATCGGCCGATGGATTGCGAACAAGGGGATCGCGACGTTGGTAGATGCTTACGCCCAAGCCAATATCGATCGTGAAGCCTGGCCGCTTCTTTTGATGGGCGATGGTCCTCTGCGGCCAACGATTGAATCAGAAATCGCAGGACGCGGAATTTACAACGTTCGTACTACCGGGTTTGTCGATGAAACAACCAAGACGCTGCGCATGAAAAACGCGCGCTGGGTGGTAGTTCCACCGGACACGAATGAAGATTTTGGTCTCACGGCCGTGGAAGCGCGGCGTCTCGGTGTCCCTTGCATCATTACCCGCGATGGCGGCTTGCCCGAAGCTGGCGGCCGGCAAGCGCTGATATGCGAGGCCGGCGACGCCCGCGCTTTGGCGAATCTCCTCGAACAAGCTGCGAAGATGAGCGAAGCCGAATATGCCGAGCGCGCCGACCGCACCAGGCAAGAGCTTACCGATGAGCTGGAACCGATTGACTTCTACGCGCGCGCATATCGCCAGATTCTTCGTGGCAAACCTTTAAAATAGAATGGTTTTGCTCACGCATCCATTCGGTAACGCAAACGTCCGTGCCGTGCTCGACGCGTTGAGCCGCGCGGGACTGCTCACGAGATTTGTGACCACCATCGGGTGGTCGAAGAATTCATATCCCGGCCTGGCTAAAAAAATTCGGGGCAAACTTCGTCGCAACTACGGGTTGCCGGCAGACAAGATCGACGTCCACCCATTGCGCGAATCGGTGCGGCTCCTGGCGGGAATCTTTCGGGCGAAGGCGTTGACGCGGCACGAATCCGGTTGGGCGAGCATCGATCAAGTCTGGCAGAGCCTGGATCGCGAGGCCGCACGATGTCTGCGTCGCGGAAATTACGGCCGCGATTTGCGCGCAGTTTACGCCTATGAAGATTGCGCCGAGCAATTATTTTTTGCTGCGCGCGATCTCGGGCTGAGGCGTGTTTACGATTTGCCGATCGCGTATTGGGAAACTGCGCAGCAATTGCTGCGCGAAGAGGCGCAACGTTATCCCGATTGGGAGCCGACGCTGCTGGCAACGCGCGATTCGGCAGAGAAATTTTCGCGCAAAACGCGCGAGCTCGAGCTCGCCGATCTGGTGATCTGTCCGAGCCAGTTCGTTTTGGAGTCGCTGCCGGTCCCGCGACGGCGGGACGTCCGGAAAAAATGTTTCTTAGCACCGTTTGGCTCTCCCATTGTCGATCTTGTCGGCGAGAAGCGAGATTCAGGATTGCCGCTGCGCGTTCTTTTTGCGGGCGCGCTCACGCAACGCAAGGGCCTCGCTGATTTATTCGCAGCGATGAACATGATTAACTCGCGCGAAATCCAGCTCGTGGTGATGGGCTCGTTGTTGCAGCCGCTCGCCTGGTATCGCCATCGGTTTTCCGATTTCGTTTACGAATCGCCACGACCGAATGAAGATTTTCTCCGGCTCATGCAGAGCTGTGACGTTTTCGTTTTGCCGTCGATCGTAGAGGGCCGCGCGCTCGTGCAACAGGAAGCGATGGCCTGCGGACTTCCATTAATCGCGACGCGAAACGCCGGCGCCGATGATTTGATCGAAGAGGGCGTAACCGGATTTCTCGTGCCGATTCGTTCGCCGGCGGTGATGGCGGAAAAAATAGGGTGGTGCGCGGCGAATCGATCGCGCCTGTCTGGCATGGGGATTGCGGCCAAGCAGCGGGCGGGCGAGCTTCGCTGGCACACGTATGGTGAAACGATAGTCAGCGCGATTCGCGAATTAATTGATGAATAGCATCGACAGTTCTGAAGAAAAAGCGAAGCGCTACATTCGCCGGCTGATTTGGCTCTATTTCTGGCTGCTCTTAATAGAAGGGGCCTTGCGCAAATGGGTTCTGCCCGATTATTCGAACCCGTTGCTCCTGGTGCGCGATCCCGTGGTCATCGCGATTTATTTGTGGGCCATTCCCGCGCGCGTGTTTCCTCGGAACGGCTGGACCATTGCTCTCGTCGTCATCGGGTTCCTTTCGCTTCTCGCCACTTTCGTTCAACTCTGGCCCTATATATCGCCCAAGATGATCGCACTGGTCGGCGGATACGGTTTCCGTTCTAACTTTTTCCATCTCCCGCTGATTTTCATCATGGCCAGTGTCTTGCGACCCGAAGATGTGAAAAGATTCGGCTGGTGGACACTGCTGATTCTGCTGCCGATGTCGATGTTGATGGCGGCGCAATTCGGCGCCGCGCCGGATGCATTTCTGAATCGGACGCCCGGTGGCGAAGGCGAAATGATGATGGCAGCGCTCGGCAAGGTCCGGACAGCAGGGACGTTCTCGTTTGTGGTCGGCGTGGCGGCGTACCTTTCTTTGGCTGCGGGCTATCTGGTGTGGGGATTGTTGAACCCGGGTCTCTATAAGAGCTGGTTGCTGACCGTCGCCGGAATCGCGCTCGTCGTCGGCATCGCGGTTTCCGGCAGTCGCTTGACCGTTGGCGCGTGTGCAGTGGTCGTCGCCTCGCTCGTGCTAGTCATCGCTTTGCGGCGCGACGTCGTCAACCGCTTCGGCCGCGCGCTGATCGTAATTTTGATCCTTGGACTAGTGGTGAGCCGGCTCCCGGTCTTTCACGAGGGCGTCAATGTTTTAAGTGCGCGATTTGCCGAGGTGGCAGCGGCGAGCGAGCAATCAGTGGCCCGCGGACTCATCGCCAGAGTCTTGGCAAGCTTCGAGGACGCTTTTTTCGTTTACGGGAAAGCGCCGTTCCTAGGGTATGGGCTGGGGATCGGCACGAACGCCGGCGCGAAATTTCTCACCGGTCACAGCGGGTTTCTCCTAACGGAAGGCGAATGGTCGCGCATTTTTCTCGAGAGCGGACCGGTTCTTGGACTCGCGTACGTCGCGTGGCGGTTCGCCCTTGTCGGCCGAATTGGATGGCTCTGTATAAAGTCGGTGCGATTGGGGAATCCGCTGCCGCTTTTGCTTTTCAGCTCAAGCTTTCTTCCGATGCTCATTGGTCAATTCGGCCAGCCGACCATTCTTGGTTTTACAGTGTTCACCACCGGTCTCGCGCTGGCCGCAAGAAACGAAGAAACTTCCGCGGCCGCGAGTGTGGCAGAGACGCCTTCCATGCGTTTCAAATCTGTCGAAAGAATTGTTCGCCGCCGCTCTGCCTACGCCGAACGGTTGCACGGGCAAGGCGTCCGACACGATCAAAGCAATGGTTCTGTTGATCGGTAACTATTCGCTCGATCAGCAGCAAAGCATGCAGCGATTCAATGCGATGATGCTGCAAGGCTTGCGCGAATGCGGCGTTGAGGCCGAACTCGTTCGACCACCTGCCGTGCTCGGAAGAATCTGCGCGCTTGGCGCGACGGCCGCAAAGTGGCTCGGCTACATCGACAAATTTATTCTGTTTCGCTGGCGACTCTGGCGCAAACTGGCAGCGCGACCCGCGCTCATCCATATTTGCGATCATTCCAACGCAACTTATGCGCGGTTGGCGCGAAAGTTTCCGCTCGTGATCACATGCCACGACCTGCTAGCTGTGCGCGGAGGATTGGGTGAAAACACGGACTGCCCGGCATCATTTACCGGTCGCATGCTCCAGCGCTGGATTTTGCGCGGTCTGCGCCGCGCAGATATCATCGCATGCGATTCGCGTGCGACTGCGCAAGACGCAGAGAGGCTCCTCGCCCGGGAAGGTGATCGACCGCGAATCAGCTTAGTTCACGTTGGGCTAAACTTTCCGTACCGGCACTTGCCTAACGACGTTGTCGCTGCGCGACTACGAACAATTGCGAATCTAAAATATGAAGAGCGCTTTATCTTGCATGTCGGTTCGAATCTTCGCCGAAAAAATCGTGAGGCCGTGCTCCGGATTTTTGCCAAATGCGCGGATGCACTGGATGCACAAATGGTATTTGCGGGCGATGCATTGAGTGACAGCCTGCGCGGGCAAGCCCGCGATCTCCAAATCGAGGGTCGCATTGTCGATGTTCCGAACGCGTCGAATGAACTTCTCGAAGCGCTTTACAACCGGGCCCACGCGCTGCTCTACCCGTCGCGCTTCGAAGGATTCGGTTGGCCGATTATTGAGGCGCAGGCCTGCGGTTGTCCCGTCGTGTGCAGCTCGGCCGGCCCGATGGCGGACGTCGCGGGCGCAGGCGCCTTGCTGCACGAGCCAGATGAGGAAGAAGATTTTGCGGCCGATCTGTTGCGACTTGCCGATCCCGAAGAGCGCAGGCGCTGGAGTGCCAAAGCGTTCGAGAACGCGAAGCGATTTTCCGCCGCGCGCATGATCTCTGAATATCGCGAATTGTATCGTTCGCTTGCGCCCGCATGCTAAAGAAATTGGCAATGTTCTTGTCGATCTTGCTCCCGTGGCCGGCCCGGCGCCGCTTGCTCGAGAGGCAGTTCGGCTATTCGATTCATCCCACCAGCCGAATCGGTTTTGCTTGGACTTGTCCTCGTCGCCTAGTCATGGAGGAGAAGTCTCGCATCGGACATCTGACACTTTGCAAAAACATCGATCTGCTGTATCTCGGCGCACACGCGATTATCGGGCAGTTAAACTGGATCACAGGCTTTCCCAGCGGAAGCAGCCGCCATTTTGCACATCAACCGGACCGACGTCCCGAGCTTATTCTTGGAGCCCACGCTGGGATCACTAGCCGGCATTTAATCGACTGCAGCGCGCGTGTCCGCATCGGTGCGTTCGCGACGGTGGCGGGATTTCGATCGCAGCTCGTTACGCACAGCATCGACCTGGAAGCCGGACGGCAATCATCGGAGCCAATTGAAATCGGAGAATACAGCTTCGTCGGGACTGATTCTGTGATCCTCGGTGGGAGCAGCCTGCCGCATCATTCGATTCTCGGCGCGAAATCGCTTCTGAACAAGAAGTGGGACGCGCCGTTTCATCTTTACGGCGGAGTTCCCGCGAGGCCGTTGCAGGAACTTTCGCATGAAATGGAGTATTTCCGCCGCAAAGAGGGATTCGTGTGGTAACGAGCGGTCGAACTCGCGCGGTACAATAGTATGTGCGGAATTGCAGTCCATTTCCGCTCGTCTGGTCGTGCGACGCCGCTGGATCTTGAACTGCTGAAGCACCGCGGGCCGGATTCTTCGGGCGAATGGAGTTCACCCGATGGCCAATGCTGGTTGGGTAGTACGCGTTTGGCAATTGTCGATCTTTCGCCCACCGGTGCGCAGCCGATGATCGATCCCGCCAGCGGCAACGTGATCATAATGAACGGCGAAATCTATAATCATCGGGCATTGCGCGATTCGTTAGGCCAGAATGTGGATTGGCGCGGCACGAGCGACACGGAGACGTTTTTGCACGGATACGCGCGCTGGCGCGACGGCGTGCTCGACCGAATCAAAGGGATGTTCGCCTTCGCAATCTATGACTACGCACGCGGGGAGTTGTTTCTCGGGCGCGATCGTCTCGGCATAAAACCGCTGTATTACACGCTGGACGCGCACGGCGTCCGCATTGCCTCAGAGGTGAAAGCGCTCGCTGGCGTAGGCCAAGCGATCTCAGCAGCGTCGATTTCGGCTTATCTTCAATGGGGCGCTTGCCCGGAGAAAAATCTTCTCTACTCAAACATCCATGCTTTGCCCGCGGGTCATGCGATGACCATCGGCAGTGAGGGGCAACGCGACATGTGGAGGTACTGGCCGTCGCGCCAAGCATTTGTTTCTTCCACCGATCAGGTTGTTCGACGATTGCGCTGTCTAATCAACAAGGCCGTGGAAGAACATCTTCTTTCCGACGTGCCGGTCGCCAGTTTTCTCAGTGGCGGAATTGATTCGTCGATTGTAACAGGGATTGCCGCGCAAAAGCTGGAGAGAAAAATGCAAACATTTTCCCTTGCTTTTGACCTCGCGGAATTTGACGAGAGCCCGATCGCGCTGGAGATCGCGCGGCGCTACCGCACGGACCATCACCGCATTGAGCTTTCGGAAGAGGAAGTCATTCACTCGGTGATGGAAGCGGTGGACAAACTCGATCTGCCTTCGGTCGATGCGATCAACACCTACATCGTGTCGCGCGCGGTGGCGAAGCATGGAGTGAAAGTGGCGTTGTCAGGTCTCGGCGGCGACGAGTTGTTCGGCGGTTACGCCACTTTCCGCGATGTTCCGCGGCTGAAGTCAATTTCCAAACTGCCGCGCCCACTTCGGCGAATCCTGGGGGCAACCGGAAATTCGGGTGACCGATTAGCAGACATTCCCAACAATGCAGAAACCGGTGAGTTAGCTGGATGGCGCCGGCGATTTTTCACCGACCGCATGCTTGATCGTGCCGGACTTCCAAATGGAACGACGCCGTTCGAATGCCCGGTCCAGTTGCCGGATGATTACGCCCGCATCAGTTGGGCGGAACTCACTGGCTATATGCGTCACATGCTGTTGCGAGATGCAGATCAAATGAGCATGGCCGTTTCCCTCGAACTGCGCGTGCCGTTTCTTGATCACGAACTCGTTGAGTATGTGTTAGGACTGCCTGCGGCGGAGAAAAAGCGCTACCCTGGACCGAAGGGGTTGCTCGTGGAAGCATGTCGCGACCTTCTTCCGCCATCCGTGTATCAGCGTCCGAAGAGTGGCTTTGTTTTGCCGATGAGAGCTTGGATGCTTAGCCCGCTGGCCTCTTTTGTTGATGAGGGAGTTCGCCAAATAATCGCGCGCGAATTATTGCCGGAAGATTTTGTGAACGACATCAGCCGCGCTTTTCGCAAGGAGCGTCTGCACTGGACGCGTCTGTGGAGCGTGGTGGTCCTGGGCCATTTCGCTAAGCGAATGCAATCGTGGCACCGCTCGGATGAAAATACTTCGGTCCATTCACTCGCTTAATCCGGTGATCGGCGGCCCGATGGAAGCGGTCAAACAATCATCCTCAATTTTGATCAGTCGCGGCCATCGCGTCGAAATTATTTGCCTCGATACGCCGAGTGATCCGTGGATTCGCGAATACCCGGTGACGGTCCACGCGCTCGGTCCCGGCCGCGGCAGCTACGGATACGCGCCGCGTTTTACTCGCTGGATTGAAGACCGACATCGTGAATACGACGCCATGATTGTCCACGGCCTGTGGCAATACAACAGCTTCGGCGTCTGGCGCGCCTTGCGAGGCGGCGCGACACCATACTTCGTTTTTCCACACGGAATGCTCGATCCGTGGTTCAACCGCACCTATCCGGTCAAACACATTAAGAAACTGCTGTATTGGCCGTGGGCCGAATATCGCGTGCTCCGAGACGCCGCGGCTGTCCTCTTTACTTCGGAAGAAGAACGCCGTCTGGCGCGAGAATCCTTCTCGCCTTACAAGTGCAATGAAGTCGTCGCGAATTACGGCACCGCCGCGCCCGATGTCGATCTGGCAACTGCGCGCGAAAATTTCTTAAACAACTTTCCGTCAGTGCGCGGAAAACGGTTTCTGTTGTATCTCGGCCGTCTGCACGAAAAGAAGGGCTGCGATTTGCTCATCGAATCGTTTGTCCAGACACGCGCTGCACACGGCGGGGCCGCCGAGCATTTGGTCATCGCCGGTCCTGCTGGTCATCAAGACTATTTGCAGCGACTGAAGACTCTGGCGGCGGATGCGGAAACTTCGATCACGTTTTGCGGAATGCTCAGCGGCAATCTCAAATGGGGTGCGTTTAGCGCAGCTGACGTGTTCGTTTTGCCCTCGCATCAGGAAAATTTTGGCATCGCCGTGGTCGAAGCCCTCGCTTGCGCAACCCCGGTTTTGATTTCGAACAAAGTGAACATCTGGCGTGAAATCGTGAACGATGGCGCCGGCTTTGCCGATGAAGATGATCTCGCCGGTGTAACGCGCCTGCTCAATCATTGGATAGACATGCCGGCTGCGGAACGCGACGCGATGAGAACGAATGCGCGCGACTGTTTCGCCCATCGTTTCGAGATCAATCGCGCGACAGATTCTCTTCTGCGAGTTTTAGAGGAGCGCGTCGCCGCGTGAAGATTACGATCGTACTCGGCGCATTTCTGCCCGTGCCACCGATCATGGGTGGCGCGGTGGAGAAGGTTTGGTTTGCGCTCAGCCAGGAGTTCGCCCGGCGCTGTCACGAAGTTGTTTTTGTCTCGCGCGCACTTCCGGAACTTCCCCGCTCCGAAACGCGCGACGGCGTCAGGCATTTGCGCGTCCGCGGCTTCGATACACCGCGTTCGCTGCTCTGGTTAAAATTCTTGGATTTGATTTACTCGATCAGAACGATGTCGATTTTGTCCGCCATTCGGACGGACTCGTCCTCTGGCGAGCCTGCGGCCGACATCATCGTGACAAACACGTTTTGGCTGCCGATTTTGCTGCGCAATGCAAAGCGTGGCCAGGTTTACGTGCACGTGGCCAGGTATCCCAAAGGCCAGATGCGCTTTTATGGGAACGCGGCTCGATTGCAAGCGCCGTCGCGCGCCGTCGCGCGCGCAGTCGCGGCCGAAACGCCGAAACTCGCGCAAAAAATCACCGTTATCCCGTATCCCGCGCCTCGATCGACAAGCGAAATCGAGCCGCCTCCATTTGCCGAACGCGAGAAGACGATTCTGTTTGTTGGCCGGGTTCACTCGGAAAAAGGGGTGCATCTCTTGCTTGCTGCTTTCGCAAATGCAGCGCGCACCATTTTTGCTGATTGGAAACTGGTGATTATTGGGCCAACGGAAAAGAAATACGGCGGCGGAGGCGGTCCGTATCTCGCCGCGCTCGCGCGTACCGCCGAACAAGCGCAAGACAAAATCATCTTTCGCGGCCCGCTCTTTGATCCAATTGCGCTGGAACGCGAATTTCGTTCGGCCAGACTTTTTGTTTATCCATCTCTGGCCGAGAAAGGCGAATCATTCGGGCTCGCGCCGCTCGAAGCGATGGCGCACCGTTGCGCTGTGCTTGTCTCAAATCTCGATTGCTTCCATGATTTTATTCGCGAAGGCGAGACCGGGTTCGTCTTCGACCATCGCGCCGCAAACCCATCCGATGCGCTTCGCGAAAAAATCGAGAACGCGCTTGCCGATGAAACATTGCTCGCGCGCGTTGCCGAGGCCGGCTACCGCAAATCGGCCGAATTTTCGCTCGCTAAGGTTGCCGATCAGTTCTTGAACGATTTTAATTCGCTGGTTCGAAATTCCGATGCCCCAACCACAGGTCGTTAATCCAGCCCAAGCTTCCGCCTACGAGTCGCCCTGGCCACCCGGCAATCGCGTCGGGCGCGCTCTTTGGGAAATCTGCTGGACCCTTCTTTGTTCGTGGACACCAAAGCCGCTGAATCCGTGGCGGCTTTTTTGGTTGCGCGTCTTCGATGCGAAGATCGACGGCACGCCTTTCGTCCATCAGCGCGCCCGGATCGCGATGCCCTGGAACCTGACGCTGCACGATCACGCATGTTTGGGCGATCGGGCGAACGCGTATAATCTTGGCGAAATTGAGATCGGCGCGCGCGCCACGGTTGCGCAAGAAGCGTATCTCTGTACCGGCAGCCACGATTTCGAACAACCAGGTATGCCGCTCACTGCTGGGAAAATCACAATCGGTGAAGACGCCTTCATCGGCGCACGGGCGTTCGTTCTTCCCGGGGTCAC
>DATMPQ010000192.1:0-11116 GCA_035567015.1 Chthoniobacterales bacterium
TAACGATTTAACAAACTACCATGCCAAGATTACTCGGAGTTGAAATTCCGGCCGAAAAACGCATCGAAGCGTCTCTCACTTACATTTATGGCATCGGCTTGAGCACGGCTAGGCGCATTCTCGAGCAAACTAACATCGATCCAAATTTGCGCGCGAAGAATCTCACGCCTCAGCAGTTGAATGAAATCATTCACGCTATCACCAACAACAAGATCCCGATCGAGGGCGATCTTCGCCGCGAGATCCAGGGCAACTTAAAGCGCTTGCAAGCGATCAATTGTTATCGCGGCCTGCGACATCGCCGCGGCTTGCCAGTGCGCGGCCAGCGGACTTCGACCAATGCGCGCACGCGCAAGGGCCCGCGTAAGACCGTGGGTGTGATCCGAAATCCGGAGGCGAAAGCCGGAAAAGTTTAAACAGGAGCTCGAATGGCCGAATTAGAAAAGACAACCAAGTCTGACGCGGAGATGTCAAAAACGAAGAAACCAACGAAGGCTTCGAAAGGCGAGATTACACAAACGGTGCCTGAAGCGACAGTTGGCGAGCTCGCCCCGGTCGAAGCAGTTTCCGAATCGCCGCCTGCCACCGCCGAAACAGTGCCCAAGCCGGCGAAGAAGCCGGCCAGGACCAAAAAGACAGAAGTCACGTCGGCCGCCCCTCCACCGGAGAACCTTTCGCTTTCGGCCGATGAGATTGAGAAGCCAAAGATCGTCAAAGCCAAAGGCAGCAAAAATATTCACACTGGCATCGCGCACGTTCTCTCGACTTTTAACAACACGATCGTGACGATCACCGACATGAATGGAAACGTCATTGGCTGGTCGAGTGCAGGAAAAGTTGGCTTTAAAGGCTCGCGCAAGAGCACGGCGTACGCGGCGCAGATGGTCGCGCAGGATGCTTCGCGGCAAGCAATGGGTCATGGGCTGAAAGAAGTGGAAGTGCTGGTGAAAGGGCCCGGAGCGGGACGCGAATCAGCCGTGCGTGCGCTGCAGGCGATCGGTCTTGATCTTACCGTAATTCGTGACGTCACACCTGTGCCGCACAACGGCTGTCGTCCGCCAAAACAGCGCCGCGTTTAACATCGAACATCGAATTCTAAATGGGTAGATACACTGGGCCAAAAACTAGAGTTAGCCGCCGTTATGGCGTTCCGATTTTTGGATCGTCCAAGTCCCTGGAGCGAAAAAATTACCCGCCGGGTATGCACGGCCCAAAAGGTTCCCGTCGCAAACAGTCCGATTATGCGATTGCGCTTGGGGAAAAGCAGAAGCTCCGTTATCAATACGGACTGCTCGAGCGCCAGTTCCGGCGCATTTTCCAAAACGCACTGCGCAAGCGTGGCGTTACTGGCGAGACGCTTCTCCAACTTCTTGAGACGAGGATCGACAATGTGGTTTTCCGGCTGGGCCTTTCGAATACGCGCAGTGCCGCCCGCCAACTTATTTCACATGGGCACGTTCTCGTGAACGGGCGCAGCGTTAATATTGCTTCCTATAACGTGAAGGCAGGCGACGAGATCACCATCAAAGACAAGCCGAAGTCGCGTCAGTTGGTCCTTCGCAATCTTGAGCTGACTCAGATCGCTCCCGTACCTGATTGGCTGACCGTCAATCGCGATGCACTCAGTGGAAAAGTCGCGCACATTCCCTCGCGCGACGAAATGCAGCCGATTGTCAACGAACAGTTGATCGTCGAGCTGTATTCACGCTAGGAGGCGCTGCCGCCTTTAAGTCTGGTTGTCGATCTCTATATTCGCGCTCTCGATCTCGAATTCATTCCTATGCAGGCCCGCTCTGCCGCCGTCCCCCGTAAGTGAAAAGGAGGCGTCTCTAGCCGTTTTCCAGAAACTCGAGCGCCTTGTCGTAGCTACGGCGCTTGAGGTAATGCGCAAGCTGCGCATCAACCGGGGGCGCCAGCGCCGCCTGCAACCTGTCGATCTTTTCAGAAACGGCTTGCAGGCGCGCCAAATGTTTTGCCGGATCGCGTCGGCTTTGTTCATCATGAATGATGGCGAGGCGTTCCCGTAAAGCCTGGACCAGATTGGCGATCACATTTTCCATTGGCTCGCGCGTTGAAACTAAAGCTTGAAACACCTGATCGTTTGAAGCAAGCGTGCACTAGTGAGCGAAGACTCCCCGAAACGCATCTTGGTTGTGGACGATGAGGTGGCCTTCTTGCGGGTCATGCGCGAAGCGTTGACCGCTTGTTTGCGCTGTGAAGTGGACAGTTCCCCGCACTCCGAATACGGCTTCGAGCTCGCCATCAGGAAAACCTACGATCTGTTCATCTTCGATTTTTCCATGCCGATGATCGACGGGGCCTTGCTCTTTTTCCTGATCGGCAAAGTTTACAACAACATGGAACCGCCGCGGATCGTCCCGCCGTTGCTTCTTGTTTCCGGAAAAGCGGACGAGGAACGCGCGCAGGCATTGTTAAAGGAACCGGGTGTTGCCGGGCTGATCGCGAAACCTTTTGCGATGAACCGGCTGCTGGAAAGAATCAAACAGTGCGTTCCAGGGATCGAATCAGTTCAGTGAACAAGCAAATAAACCGCGGATTCCAGGAGTAATGGAGCCGCTCGTCCGCCTAGGAACTGGCTCAGCGAGAACCTGTTTCGGAGAGGAGTTGTCGCTTGGCTTCAAGCCAATCGGAACTCGCGTCGCCCAGGAGCGCGAGTCTGTGGCGGCGTTCTGAAATGAAGTAAGCGCGCAGACGGATCTCTTCATCGGACGGCTCGCCCGCTCTTTCTGACGCAAGACGTTTTGACGGCTTTTTTTTCGGCACGGTCGGACTTTTCCTCTGAGCAGGCTGGGTGTTCTTCCCGCTTACTGGCGCAGAGCGCGCCGATCTCTTGTCGATCTTCGTCTCGGCAGGGGACGCGCCCGTCGTGGTGGGCCCTTCATTTTCGTTTTGGACAATGTTGTTTTTTCTCGCCACAGGACTGACTGGTTTGTTGGCTTTAATCGGATTACTGAAGGTGGGACAATTGGCAAGTGAATTCTCAGTCCCGGTTGGCAGGAATTCCAACCTCACATAACTTCTGCCCATGAGACACTTCGTTTTCCGCTGGATCGTGACGACATTCGCGGTGTTCGTGGCCGCGCCGATTGTTGGAATTAATTATGGTGACCGCGTCGGCTGTCTGGTGGGCGCGTCGCTTCTGCTCGGTATTGTGAACGCTTTTATTCGTCCCATCCTGCTGTTATTGAGCTTGCCGCTGATTCTTGTCACGCTGGGTGTGTTCATTTTGATCATTAACGCGTTGATGCTGAAGGTAGTGGGCGCGATCGTGCCCTGCTTTGAAGTTCCTGGCTTCTGGAGCGCATTTTTCGGTGCGATCATAATTTCAATCGTGAGCTGGCTGCTTAGTGCATTTTTTCGTGGGAGCGACGGACGTGTGCATGTGCTGACACATCATACGAAGGTTCGGCGTGTGCAGGGCCGCGTGATCGAGCCCGACGAAGGCGGACCGAGATAAACCGGGAGCGCAGCCGGCACGCCTGTCGTTTTGACGCAGGCGGCAGAATCTGTTCGCCAACCGTTTGCTTTCGGTACGGCCGGAGATAAGACGTCATGAGAACGCCGAGAGCGAAAAAAAGAGAAACGCGAAGCTATGGCCATAAAGCGGTTGGCCTTCTGTAGAGGACGTCCCAACGAGGGAAGCGAACCGCTTCCCCTACAGTCTTTTGCTTCCGCGAACGCGAACCAAAGGTAGCGTAAGCCTCAGGCTTGCGTTTCTGTGCGACGCGCGTTGTCCAAGCTCTGGGGTGCGCGGACATATCCGCGCTTTGGAACGAGGTGACATGTCGCGTTGTAAAAAAGCGGCGACGTGTCGCCGCGCCCCCGAAGGTAAGCTCGCTCGCACCGCGTCACCCAGAGGCGGCCGCTACAGCCGTGGCCCGGTGTTGGTGTGGCCCCGACCATCGGCGGCCTCCTCCCGCCTCACCCGCCTGAGGCGGGCGCTAATGAGACGGGTTTAAAGCGCTGATTGCTGGATAATCCGGTGCCTTTGGGCCGGACCGGCGGAAAGTCTCAGCGAGGCTGGTCTGCTTCCTGCTTTAGACAACCGGACTACGCTATCTTCCGATAATAATTATGGCTAATTCCTTCAAAACATTGGGCTGCGCGACGGCGGCATTGCTCGGTGCGTTGTCCCTATCGCAAGCACAGACGAGCTCGCCCCAGCCGGCTGCAGGAGCAAGCCCGGCGGCCGCGGTTCAGCCCGCAAATCCAACGGCAAAAGCTAACGACAACTCTCCCTTGATGCTCGTACAAGCGGCTGGGCCATCGGCCTCGCCTGCGGCGACTACTAAGACGACAACCGCCGCGACCGAACCGGAGACCGTAACCGAGAGCGGCGGCGTAGGTGTGCGCGAATTTCAAGGCGATGAGATCGGTCAAGTGCTACGCCTGCTTGCGCGGCAGGCCAAGATCAATCTCGTGGTGAGTGAGGCCGTTACCGGCACCGTGACGATGCGTTTGGAAGACGTGACTGCGCTGCAAGCAATAGGAATCATCGTGAAGGCCAAAGGCCTCTTCATGGACAAGATCGACACCGTTTACTACATCAAGACCGGTGCGGAACGGACGGCCGAGCCAACAGAAAGCGACAGCTACCAATTCAGCTACTCGCGCGCGAAGGATGTGGCCCCGCTCGTCGCTTCGCAGCTCGCCAGCAAGGACCCGCCCCAAGTGGACGAGCGAACAAACACGATCTTCTTTCGCGAGACTCGAAGCAACATCGACCATATCCGCGCGATGCTTGCGCAGATCGACAAGCCGACCAAGCAGGTGATGATCGAGGCGCGTCTTGTTGAGGTGACTGCGAATCCAGTCCAGGCGTATGGAATCAATTGGGCAGGGACGTTTGGTAGCGCCACAGCTCCAAAGACAGTTGCTTACGGGGTGCCTGTCGCAAGCGGCAGCCCAGTCCCTGGCGCCAATCCGCCGACCGTCGGATTCCCGTTCGGCAATCCAAACAATAATAATTTCTTAGGTAGCTTCGGTCATTTGACGCCCGGTCAATTTGCTATTCTCTCGGTGCCGCAGTTTTCGGCGACGTTGCAAGCGCTGAACGAGGATGCGGATGCCGAGTTTTTGGCCAACCCGCGCGTGGTTACTGCAGACAATCAGCAAGCCAAGATCGAGATAACGCGGAACCAGCCCGTCCCGCAACTGAACTTTAACGAACAGACCGCGACTGCGGTGTTCGGCGGATTTCAGGACAAAATATTCGGCAACAAACTCCTGGTGCGCCCATCGGTGAACAAAGACAACTTCATCACCCTGAGCGTCAAGCCGGAAATCAGCAACAAAGTGGGTGACGAGAATTTCACATTTGCCGGCGCGACGGTGACTAGCCCAATCATCGATACACGCGCGCTCGACTCCAATGTGTTGATCAAAAGCGGCGATACGCTCGCGATTGGTGGTCTGCTCCAGGATGAAGTAGCCAAAGGCCGCACGAAAGTTCCATTGTTGGGAGACGTTCCTTTGCTCGGATATGTATTTCAAAGCCACAGCAACGCGCGAACTAAGCGGAATTTACTCGTCTTTGTTACGCCAACAATTATCGACCAGCGCTACGGAACTGGATTGGAAGATCAGGTTTCCGGGCTGCATCACACCGGGGAGGAATATGCCGATCCGAATGGCTGGCGGAACAACGCCAAAGGGGCTGTGCGTTTGGTGCCGACTTCCAACCGTCAGGTGGTAGCGGATTATCCGAAGCCAGGGATGCCGCCGCCGCCGGAAACGGCGAATGAAGTCCAATTCAAAAGTTCGGCAAAAGATCGCGACTTTTAGAAATTTGCAGATGTGGGGTTGAGAGGGGGCGGATGCTCGCAAGACGTCCGCCCTCTTTGCTTTTCAGCGCTGCAAGGTGGATCGAGCGCTCCGCCGGGCGATGCTAAGTCGAGGCGCCGAAGGCGCACTAATTTTTAGCATCGAGCTCGCCGATGGACGAGTCCGCCGACTGGCGGACAAGGCACTGCTCGATCCACCGGCGTACTCGGAAAGCGCGGATTATGGAGTCTAAGCGTTCAGATATTTGCCGAGGCGCGCCCGTAGCTCTGTGCGTGCGCGGAAAAGGACGCTTTTTACCGCAGGCACGGAAAGGTCGAGAACCTCTCCGATCTGCTCATAACTGAGTTCCTCGTATCGCCGGAGAATCAAAGCCATGCGTTGGCTCTCGGGAAGCTCCGCAATCGCCTGCTCGATCGCCTGCCGTAGCTCAGTTTCCAAAAGCGATGCGTCCGGAGATGGATTGGTTTCATCCTTGAGCGGAATCTCCTCTGCGCTCGGCTCAATTTGAATCGGGATGTGAGCGTGCCGCTTGGAACGGCGTAACTCATTAAAGACGAGGTTACGCGTAATTTTTAACAACCAAGTGGTGAATTTTGCGCGCGGAACATATCGGCCCGCGCTTTTCCAGACGCGGATAAAGACCTGCTGCGCGATGTCTTCGACATCTGAATTACTGCCCAGCATTCGCGCCACCGTTCCGACGACCAGGCTTTGATGTCGTTCGATGATTTCCTCAAGGGCGCGCATGTCGCCACGGCTCACCAGACGCATCAGCCGCACGTCCTCGTCGTCGCCGGATTCGCCCGCCGGTTTTTGGTCATCGGCCATTACCAACGATAGATGTTGCGAGCGCGTTTCCCATTCAAATGGCTACTGATGAAAAACTGACCAAATCCGAATGACAAATGTCATTGCTGTTTCCCTTCGTTTTTGTTGCAACGCGGAAGCCATGCGTGCATGATTGCGCGGCGCAGATGAACTTCCTGCTAATTCCAAAAGAACTTAGGCCGATTGCCGAAAAGGTTGAGGCCCGGCAACGCATTTCGGAAACCGATGCTCTCGATCTCTACCGCTCGAACGATCTTAACGCGCTCGGGATCATCGCAAATGCGCTCCGCGAACAGAAGAATGGCAACTACGCCACCTATATCCTGAATCGCTACATCAATTACTCCAACATCTGTATTCTCTCCTGCCAGTTCTGTGCGTTCGCCGCCAAAAAACGCGATGCCCATGCGTTCGAACGAACGATCGACGACATCATCAGCGCTGTCGAAGAAGCACGCCGCCTCGGGATTACTGAAGTGCACATAGTGGGTGGTCTCCATCCGACACTGAAAAAGGATTGGTACCTCAAGCTCTTGCGTCGCCTGCGCGCTCTCGATCCAAATCTGCACATCAAGGCATTCACGGCCATCGAGGTGCGCCATCTGGCGCAACGAATTTTCCGCATGTCCATCCGCGACACGCTTGAGCTTTTGCGCGACGCCGGTCTTGGATCCATGACCGGTGGCGGCGCGGAAATTTTCGATGCCGCGGTGCGAGATGAAATTTGTCGCGGTAAGGAGACTGCCGCGGAATGGCTAGATGTCCATCGCACCTGGCACGCCATGGGTGGCCACAGCACGTGCACAATGCTCTACGGACACATCGAAACCCTCGCTCAGCGCGTCGATCACCTGCGCCAGCTGCGCCAATTGCAGGATGAGACCCACGGGTTCACCGGATTTGTCCCGTTCGCCTTCGAACCGCGAACTACGGTCCTCGCGCACGTCCAGCCAGCCTCGGCATTTGAGCAACTTCGCAATCTTGCCGTCAGCCGCGTTTATCTCGATAACATCGATCATCTTACCGCTTATTGGGTGAGCATGGGCCTGCCGCTTGCACAGCTCTCCCTTAGTTATGGGGTGGACGATTTGCACGGCACGATCATGGAAGAAAAAATTTTCCACATGGCGGGCGCAACCACTCCGCAGGAGCAAACTGTCGAGATTCTCGAGCGCGTGATCCGTGAAGCGGATCGGGAGCCGGTGCAACGAGACAGCTACTACCGGCATATTGTTTCCGCGAATGGCACAAAACGGGCCGAAGCGGAACTGGCCTGCGCCTAAATGTGGTAGGGCGAGACGAGCCTGCTCTGAGCGAAGCCGAACGGGTCGAGCCGGCGAATATTCGTCAATCGCTGCGCATCGGTTGCGTCAAATATCTTAATGCCCGCCCGCTGATTCGCGGCTGGACGGGTGAGGTCACGCTCGATCATCCGGCTGCGCTTTGTGCACAGCTCGCGCGCGGCGATCTCGATGTCGCGCTCGTCTCCAGCTTCGAATTCCTGCGCAATCCAGTTTACCGAGTCGTCGATGACATTTCCATTTCCTCCGCCGGACCGGTTTATAGTGTGGTAGTTGCCTACACCGGGAAAGCGCCACTACCGGAGATACAGCTAGATCCTGCCTCCCTTACTTCAGTAGCGATGTTGCAGTATTTGATCATCGAGCGTGGCTGGAGTTTTAAGCCCGTCGAAATGGCTGGGGATATTTTGTCACCACCGAACGAAGGACGCGCACGACTGTTGATCGGCGATCAGGCGATTCGATTCCGGCAAAAGTTTGGCGATGCCTATCAATACTGGGATTTGGGCGAAGAGTGGAGTGGTTTAGGGAAGCTGCCCTTCGTTTATGCGCTCTGGCTCATTAGACCGGGAGTCGTCGATGCAAAAGTAATCGCCGATAAGTTGCGCGCATTGCGCGATAAAAACCTGACCAACATCGACAGGTTGATTGCAGAGGAAAAAGAGTTTGATCACGCATTTTGCTACCGCTATTACGGAGAAAACCTGCGATTCAGCTTTGGGGAAAAGGAGAAGAAAGGTTTGAGGAAATTCCAAAGCTTATGCGAAAAACACGAACTGCTGCCAAAGCGCGACATCGCTTTGGCCGTCGTGTAGAAAAGACTGACAAGAAGCGCGGCCAAGAAATCCGTATCGGCATCTCAGGCTGGCGATGCGCTGGCTGGCGAGCAAAGTTTTATCCAAAGGGAGCGGTCGTCGCGGCGACCGGGGTAACTTGGAAATCACCCTTTCTTACCCGCCCGAACGCGCTGCTGGCGAATTCAGTTCTCACCGGGCGCGGCGACCGCTCCTTGATCTGAATGTCTTGTCAGGCAAGGCGACGGAAATAGATTGACCCGTGGAAAGCCGATGGATCATAGCGCCGGCGGAAGAGCTGAATGGCGCGCCGATTTCATGGAGTGAGATTTGTGACTCGGCGTGTATTGCGCGCGTGCTGATGCGTAAAGGCTTTGCGAGCCCGGAGGAAGTGGAAACCTTTCTGCGACCTCGGCTCAAATTGCTGAGTGATCCGTTTTTGTTGCCAAACATGGAGGCGGCGGTCGCGCGAATTCTCGCAGCGCTGGATCGACATGAGCGGATCGTGCTTTTCGGCGATTACGATGTCGATGGAGTGACCTCGCTCGCGCTGCTTGCGGAAATGCTGCGCGCTTATCCAGCGGCTGCGGGACCCGAATTGTTTTTGCCGTTACGGATAGAAGAAGGCTACGGCCTGAGCCGCTAAAGTATTGATCGATGTTTCGAGAAGCTTCAGCCCAAACTTCTGATCGCGATCGATTGCGGGACTTCGTCGGTAAATGAGATTGTCGATCTCAAGCGGCGCGGCGTAGACGTGATTGTGCTCGATCATCACGAGCCGAAATCGGCGTTGCCGGATTGCGTCGCGGTCGTGAATCCGAAAATCGATCCAAGTTCGACGTTTCATTATCTGTGCAGCGTCGGCATCGTCTTCAAACTGTGTCATGCGCTGCTCAAGACGCGGCCACTTCATGCGTTCGATCTCAAATCGAAGCTGGATCTGGTCGCACTTGGAACGGTGGCCGACATCGTTCCGTTGAAAGGTGAGAACCGCATTTTGGTTCAACGTGGCGCGCTCGAAATTGCAAGATCGAAAAGGCCTGGACTGAAAAAGTTGATCGAGATTAGCGGTGTCCGGCCGCCAATTTTGACCGAAGACATCGGTTTCCGGCTTGGTCCGCGACTGAATGCGGCGGGTCGATTGAACACGGCAGAAAAGTCACTTCAACTTCTTCTTACGCACAACGAAAGCGAAGCTGCGGAGCTTGCCGAGTTTCTCGACAAACAGAATCGCGAGCGGCAGGAAGTTGAGAAGCAAATCTTCCTCGCGGCGGAGGAGAAGATTGCCAATGAGTTCGATCCGACCCGAGACGCGGCAATCGTCGTGGGCGCGGGAGGCTGGCATCCGGGCGTCTTGGGAATTGTCGCGTCGCGAATCGCGCGCAAGTATCATCGCCCGGCGATTGTGATCGGGATTGATGATAATAGAGTGGGAAAAGGAAGCGGACGTAGCATCGAAGGCATGAATTTAGTCGAAGCTTTGAGCCGATGCGCGGCCAAGATCGAGAAGTACGGGGGGCACGAGATGGCGGCAGGATTGACGATTCAAGAGGAAAACATCGACTTTTTTTCCGAAGCGTTTCGTTGCGCTGCGCGGGAACTTTTGTCCGATGAAGATTTGCAGCCCAGGCTTCGACTTGACCATGAACTCACGTTTTCCGAACTGAATTTCGATTTTCTCCATTGGCACGAGATGCTGCAGCCATTCGGCAACGGAAATCCACAGCCGCTTTTTTTCGCGCGCGAAGTGGAGCCGACGGCGTCTCCGCGCGTGGTGAATGACAAGCACTTGATCTTCCGCCTTCGCCAGCGCAATTACCATCGTCGCGCCGTTTATTTTAATGGAGCAACCGTAACTCTGCCGTCGCCGCCATGGGACATCGCGTTTCGTATTCGAGCGGGCGAATACGAAGGCGAGACCTTGCTTGAAATGCACGTGGAAGCGCTGCGACAAGCCGCGCCGGTTAACTGATGGAAATCTTGCAACCGCTGGCTGAACTCGAATGGATTCCGCGCCCGCGCTTGCTCGCGTTGCGCCGCCTCGGCCTCAAGACAGTGGAAGATTTGCTCACGCATTATCCGCGCCGGCACGAAGATCGGCATCAATTCCCGGAATTTCCTCGCGAGGAAAGCGACACGCCGGTCTGTTTATGCGGCGAGGTTGTCAAGACTTCGGTGCGCAGGTTCGGCGGCTGGAAAAAGATTTTCGAAATGACATTGCAGGAGCCGAATGCGAACGCGCTCAGCCAGCCGCTCATCTGCCGATGGTTCAATTTGCATTACGTGCAAAAAATGATCGCAACGGGTCAGCAGCTGGTCGTTTTTGGTAAACCGCGGCTGCGAGGCAACCGCATTTGCATGGATCATCCGGAGTTCGAAGTGATCGAG
>DATMPQ010000193.1:0-6570 GCA_035567015.1 Chthoniobacterales bacterium
CTGCCCGAACATTATCGTGGCGCACCCGCGCTCGTGCGGGACACGGCCGGTCGTGTGCGCTGCGTCGCCTGTCAACTTTGCGAATTCATCTGCCCGCCGCGTGCGATCAAAATCATTGCCGGGGAAATTCCATCGACCGACCGCTTCGCCAAGGTCGAGAAACATCCCGAGGAATTCGATATCGACATGGTCCGCTGCATTTTCTGCGGGATGTGCGAAGAAGTTTGCCCGGAACAGGCGATTTTTCTCCGCAAAGATTACGCTATCACCGGATTCACCCGCGAGGAGATGGTGCATCACAAAGACAAACTGCTGGAGATCGGCGGCGTGATGCATGGGGTGGTTCTCAAATGGAATGAGAAGAAATGAGCAGAACTGGAGTGCTGGAGTATTGGAGGAATGGAGTTGTGGTTAGCGGCACGAATTCATTACTCCATCACTCCACTACTCCATTACTCCAATAGCCAATGCCTCTTTTCTTATTTTGGTTCTTTGCGTTGCTCATGCTTGTCTTCGGCGCAGCTGTCGTCGTCAATCGCAACCCGATCGCGAGCGCGCTCAATCTCGTGGTTTCATTTCTCGGTCTCGCCGCACTCTTCGTGTCGCTCGATGCCTTCTTCATCGGCGTCATTCAAGTGCTGGTCTATGCCGGCGCGGTCATGGTCCTTTTTCTTTTCATCATCATGTTGCTCGACCTGCGCGCGGAAAGATTGCGCAAAATCAATTGGGTAGCGTCCGCCGGCGGAGTTGCGGTCGCGCTCGCCTTGCTCGTCCAGATTCTCTATGTGATCGGCCATCTTAGTTTTTCAAAACAAACATTCCCGCCGCTGGCAGGATCGACAATCGACGACGTGCACAACATCGGTCTGGTGCTTTTCGGAAATTACAATCTGCCATTTCAAATTATCGGGGTTCTTGTCCTGGTGGCGACGATCGGCGCGGTCCTCTTGAGCAAACGCGAGCCTCGATAACATGGTGACGCTCGGCCACTATCTCATCGTCAGCGGCATCCTCTTCGTGATTGGCTTCGCCGGCGTGATGTTGCGCCGCAATCTCATCATCATTTTCATGTCGCTTGAGCTGATGTTAAATGCGGCGAATTTATCGCTCGTCGCTTTCTCGCGATTTCACGTCCAGCCGAGCGGAGTTCCAGATTACAACGCGCAAGTTTTTGTCTTCTTCATCATCACCGTGGCGGCGGCTGAGGTCGCGGTTGGCCTCGCCATCATCGTAGCGTTGTTTCGCGCGCGACAAACCACGCACGTCGAAGACATCAACACCTTAAGATTTTGATGGTTCGCCAAGTACCTCAAAGACAATGACGAAGGAATGACCAAATCCGAACTCCAGAAAGAAATGCGCAGTGCTCCTTCGTCCTTTGAGCATTCGGACTTAACTCGTCATTCGTCATTCGTGCTTTGTCATTTCAGCTATTCACGTCGATTCGCGCAATTCGTGGGCTGATCTAATGAACCCAATTTTACCCTGGATCGTTCTGCTCCTGCCGCTGGCCTCAGCGGGCGCCATCACTCTGTTCACTCGCCGGTTCAAGGCGTTGAGCAGTTTGACTTCGGTTACGGCCGTTCTGGGAAGCTTCCTTTGCAGTTGTTTGATCTTCGGACAAAAAGGTCTCTCAGCCCCGGAGTTGAAATGGATTGATTTTGGCACGGTGTTCACAGTGCCGTTCGGTTTTGTCTTAGACGATTTGAGCCGGATGATGCTCGTGCTCGTCTCGGGAATCGGCGCGTTAATCCACATCTACTCGTTAGGCTACATGCGAGGCGATGAAGGTAAGTCCCGTTACTTCGCAGGCCTCTCGCTATTCATGTTCGCCATGCTCGGGATCGTGCTCGCGAACAACTTTGTTATGCTCTTCATTTTCTGGGAGCTGGTCGCATTTACTTCCTATGTGCTGATCGGTCACTGGTTCGAGCGCGACGCTGCCGCCGATGCCGCGAACAAAGCATTTCTGACCAACCGCATCGGCGATTTCGGATTCATGCTTGGTATTCTGATGGTTTGGATGTCAACCGGCTCTGTCATCTTTGCCGAGATTGCTCCCCGATTATCGACCTTAACAAGTCATCCGGGCTTTCTAACAATCGCTGCGCTTTTGATCTTCTGCGGCGCAGTTGGGAAATCGGCGCAATTTCCGCTGCACGTCTGGCTGCCGGATGCAATGGAGGGTCCAACGCCGATTTCCGCGTTGATTCATGCCGCCACCATGGTTGCAGCCGGCGTTTATATGCTAGTTCGCGTCGGATTTATCATTCAAGCTTCGCCGAGCGCGCTCTTGGTGATTGCGTGGGTCGGCACCATCAGTGCGCTGCTCGCCGGTCTGATCGCAACCCAGCAAAACGACATCAAGCGCATCCTCGCTTACTCCACGATTTCGCAACTTGGCTACATGATGATCGCGGTTGGCCTGGCTTCAAACGAAGCGGCCATGTTCCACCTCTTCACCCACGCGTTTTTCAAGGCGCTCCTCTTCCTCGGCGCCGGCTCAATCATCATCATGCTTCATCACGAACAAAACATTTGGAAAATGGGCGGCCTCGCCCGACATCTCCCGATTACGTTTCTCGCTTTCGTGGTCGGCGCACTTGCGTTGATTGGTTTCCCATTATTCAGCGGGTTCTTTAGCAAGGATGCGATTCTTGCGCTCGCTTACGATCGCAACCGGCCGATCTTCGTGGTCGCCCTCTTCACGGCGTTTCTGACCGCGTTCTACATCCTGCGATTGGTGGTGGTGGTCTTTTTCGCGAAGCCGCGCAGCGACGCCGCTCGCGCGAGCGATGAAGCGCCGTTTGTTATGACCGGACCCCTCATCGTGCTGGCGCTCCTGGCATGGCTCGGCGGCTATGGATTTTTTGCGCGACATTTCCTCACCATTCCTCATGAGAAAGAACTCGTTTTCATCGTCCCCGTGCTGGCGATCACGGCGATGATCCTCGGGGCGGGATTAGCCATCGCGCTTTATCGAAATCGGACGAGCGAGCCGATCGAGGTCGATCTTTTGCAGCGGCTTTTTTATATCGACGAGTTTTATCGCTGGTTGATCGATTGGACGCAGGAACTTCTCGCCTCCATCTCGGCCTTCTTCGATCGGTGGATCATCGACGCCGGCGCCGTGCGCGGTGTGAGCGGCGGCACGTGGGGTATCGGCACGCTTCTGCGCCTGATTCAGGTGGGAAATCTACAGGCTTATGCATTCCTCTTCGGTTTGGGAATCGTCGCCCTGATCTATTTCGCCGTTTTCCACTAATGGTTCTGTTCATCGTTTTCTGCCCGCTCGTTGCGGCCATTTTGATCATGGCGGGCGCGCCCGCGCGAAGGACGGCGCTGCTCGCGTCGGGATCCACGTTTGTCATGACGTTGCTCGTCTTTGCTCTGTTTGAACGATGGCAAGGCGGTTTTCAGCATGTCAGTTCCTTCACAATCTCCACAGACTGGCGGCTCAATTTCGCGGTCGGGCTCGATGGCCTGAGCCTGATCATGGTCTTGCTCGCCGCGATCGTCACGCTGGCGGCCGTTTGGTTCACCGGCGAGATCGACAAGTACGAAAACGCGTTTTACGCCTGTCTTCTGCTCATCTCTGGTGGCGCGATCGGTGCGTTTGCATCGCTCGATTTATTTTTCTTTTACGCGTTCCATGAACTCGCGCTCATACCGACTTTCTTGTTGATCGGAATCTGGGGCAGCGGGAACCGGAGCGCGGCCGCGTGGAAAATCACCATCTATCTCGCGCTCGGAAGTTTCGTTTTGCTCATCGGTTTGATCTTGCTTTATCAGAGCGTTCCAGTCGCGTCGCGCAGCTTCGACATTCGCGCGTTGCAGGCTGCGGCTGTGTCGGGGCAGATCGGTCCGGAAGCGCAACGCCATATCTATTTGCTTCTGCTCATCGGTTTCGGAGTTCTGGTCTCACTCTTCCCGTTTCACACCTGGGCGCCGGAAGCTTACGCCTCCGCGCCAGCGCCGGCGGCAATGCTGCATGCGGGCGTGCTCAAAAAATTTGGACTCTACGGTCTCCTGCGTCTGGCGATTCCGTTGCTCCCGGATGGCGCGCGCCACTGGAGTGGTCTGCTCATAGTGCTGCTGCTCAGCAACATCATTTACATCGGTCTGGTCACCATCGCGCAGAAGCGGCTCGATTGGATGCTTGGTTACTCGAGCGTTATGCACATGGGCTACATCTTCCTCGGGATCGCGAGCGCCAACATTCTCGGCGTCACGGGCGCCGCCGTTTTGATATTCGCACACGGAGTTTCCATCGCGCTGCTTTTTGGACTTGCCGGTGAAATCCGTAAACGCACCGGCACGCTCGTTTTAGATGAGTTAGGCGGGCTCGCTAAAGTGATGCCGTTCGCCGGTCTCGCCTTCGGGCTTGCCGCGTTCGCCGCGGTCGGTCTTCCCGGTTTCGCTAACTTCGCCGCCGAGATCATGATTTTCTTCGGCGCGTTCCAAAACGGCTGGGAAATGGAGCGCCTCCACATTTTTCAAATCGCCACCGTGCTCGGACTTTGGGGTGTCGTGATTTCGGCGGTTTATATGCTGCGCGCATATCGCAAAGCATTCATGGGAACGCTCGGTGAGCGGTGGAGCAATCTGGTCGATCTTCGCCGAAGCTTGCGTGTGCCAGTGACGCTGCTTGTCGGCGCGCTTCTCTGGTTCGGATTTTTCCCGCAATCGTTCGTACGAATCGTCGCACCGGCGTTCCGGACGTATTTTAGCGCCAACGCACAACCATGATTCCGCCGCCCAGTCTCGAGATCGCTGTGCTCGTCCTGGGCATGGTGATTCTGATGTTGGAAGCGTTTGCTGAGCGGATCGACAAGCGAACTCTGGCCTTCGCTACAATCGGCGCCCTCACCGCAGTCCTGATCGGCACCTGGTTTCTCGCGTCAAGCCCTGCTCAAGAGCAAGCGACCGGTTTTTGGAGTTTCTATACGGCCGATCCGTTGTCGATCTTCTTCAAGCGCTTCGCGCTGCTCACCACCGTCCTGGTCCTCATCATGATGATCGATTACGCGCCAGTAGTGGTGGCGTCGATTCCGGGTTCGACAAAACAGACAAGCCTCGGTGAATTTTTTGCCATCCCGATTTTTACGTGCGCCGGTCTCATGTACCTGGTTTCGGCAATCGATTTCGTCTTCATCTTTGTATCGCTTGAGCTGGTGACAATTTCCTTTTATGTGCTCGTCAGTTTCACCCGGCACAACCCCGCTACACTGGAAGCAGGAGTAAAATATCTGGTCCTGAGCGCCCTCTCCACGGCATTTCTCGTTTATGGAATCACCTGGATTTTCGGAGTGACAGGCCAGACCAACTTGCAACGCATCACGGTCGCGTTGGCCAATCCTGAAATCGAACGCGGCCCGGCGCTTTTTGGCATGGTGCTTGTGCTCGTGGCGCTCGGTTTCAAGATCGCGGCCGTGCCGTTCCAAATATGGGTGCCGGATGTTTATCAAGGCGCGCCCACGCCCGTGACTGCGTATCTTTCGGTCGGCTCGAAGGCGGCTGGTTTTGTCGTGCTGTTGCGCGTGCTCCGGCCATTCCTAATGCTGCCGCAAATGGAGCGGCTGATTGTGCTCATCGCGCTGCTCACATTGCTTTACGGAAATCTGGCTGCGCTCCCGCAAAATAATCTCAAGCGCCTGCTCGCTTACTCGAGCATCGCGCACGCGGGTTATCTGCTCGTTGGCGTGGCGTGCTTCGATGGCCCCGCGGTGACGTTTTACCTGGTCGCGTATCTGCTCATGACGCTGTTAAGTTTCGCTGTTCTTGTGATCGTGGCACAGCAAACTGGCGAGGGAATCTCGGATTTCGATGGATTGGCCAAGCGTTCACCGTTCCTCGCCTTCGCCATGTTGATTGCGATGGCGTCGCTCGCCGGCGTTCCGCTTACCGCGGGATTTTTTGGAAAATTTTTGATCTTCTACGCGGCGATCGCACAGCGCCAAACAGCGCTCGTCGTGGTTGGCGTGATTACGGTGGCTTGCGGGTTTTATTACTATCTGAAAGTTGTCCGGGCGATGTACTGGCAGCCCGCTACCAAGATCGACAATATCCCCGTAAACGTTTTGTCCCGGCTTGCCATGGGCGCGCTGATCGTTGCGATTATCTGGCTGGGAATCTATCCGGCGCCGATCTTGGATGCGTTGAAGCGTTGAACGGTTGAACCGTTGAAGCGACTCCGCGGGAGCAACCGCTTCAACTCTTTGACGCTTTATCGCTTTAACGAAACCTCAGTCGCTCAGCTCGACATTCCAGTAAGCGAGATCGACAAAGTGCCGCCAGCTTTCGTGTTGCGGCGACGAAAATGTGACCTGCACAAACGGGCGCCACTTCGGGCGCTTCGGTTTGCGAATCAAACTCATCTGCGCTTCCCGCGGCAGACGGTTGCCTTTTCGCGTATTGCACGGGATACAAGAGCAAACCACGTTCTCCCAGATGGTGAGTCCGCCCCGGTCGCGCGGCACGACGTGATCGAGATTCAAGTCGTTCCGCTCAAAAACCTGGCCGCAGTACTGGCAGGTGTTCTTGTCGCGCTCGAAAACATTGTGCCGCGTA
>DATMPQ010000194.1:0-18064 GCA_035567015.1 Chthoniobacterales bacterium
AAACGGCTCGAGTGCCTCGAGCGTGACGACCCAGGGCGAAATGCTAGTGGCGAAATTTTTCGCCAGAAATGGACCGAGTGGCTGATATTCCCAAGCCTGAACGTCGCGTGCGCTCCAATCGTTCATCAAGACGAAGCCAAAGATGTGATCAAGAGCGCGATCGATCGGCACCGGTTGGCCTAACGAGTTTGCCGGTCCGATCAAGAACGCCATCTCGAGTTCGTAATCGAGACTTTTCGTCGGCCCAAACAGAGGCGCGTTCGCATCCGGGGGTTTGATTTGCCCTTTTGGTCGCCGCACCTCAGTTCCGCTGATCACGATTGAGCTGGCGCGACCGTGATATGCAACCGGCAGCCATTTCCAATTCGGCATGAGCGCGTTCTCCGGACCGCGCAACATCGTTCCCACGTTGTGCGCGTGATTATAGGACGAATAGAAATCTGTGTATTCGCCGATTCGCGCCGGCAATTGCATGGCTACGTCGCGTTGTTGATGAAAAACGCGCTCGCGCAGCTCGGCATCATCACGCAGTATTGGCGTATCGGCGGAAAGAAGATATTGTAATACCTTGCGCGTTTTGCGCCAGGCAGGTCGCCCGAGCGCGAGAAATGCGTTGAGCGAATCTTGCGAAAACAATTGTCGATCTTGTGCAAAATCGAAATGGCCTCTTTCTTCGAGAACAGACAGGTCGGCGACGTGCTCACCGATCGCGACGCCGACACGCGCCGTACGATCGCGCGGTTTGAAAACTCCGAAGGGAAGATTCTGGATTGGAAAGTGCGACTCGGGCGGAACGTCGATAAAAGATTTGAGCGGCATTTAGCTGGAGCGGCGTTCTATGAGCGCCGCATTAATTTTCCGATGGACATAGATTGCTATTACAAGAAATTCAAAGCGCGCAAATCCTCGCGCGGTTCGTCAAAGCTGCAGCTTCCGAACGAGGTTATGAATTTTCGCCGGCTTTTCAGCGGTTTGATGTCGATTTTCCATTCACGCCAGGCGAAGAATTCATCGTCGAAGGAAAACGAATCAGTGTTTTCATCTTCGAGCATGGTTGCCGTCTGATGAGCCTCCCATTTGTGTTCCGCGGCCAGCACGGCCGCGCCGAGAACGTTGAGAAAACCGTGCATCTTGGTTTGTACCTCGCCCCGATACCGCCGGATCGGGTGATGTAAGCCGGCTGTGAACTTGATCGGAACTTGATGAGTCGCTGGCGTCACCAATGCCTTGGCGATCTGCTGCGAAGTTGGAAACGCATCAGCTGTAACTCCGCCGGTGCGCAACTTGAAACCGAGAGTGGGCTTATCGACGTCGGAATTGAGTTCCGCCAGCAGCGCGATAGTCTCTTCCGCTCTCTTCAGCGGCGCTTCCCAAAACGCTGGTAAATCTCCGATGACGGCGCGGGCTTCTCTCAGCAATGCAAGCTCGACATCGTGCGGGAGAAACATCTCAAGCTGAACGACTGAGACAAGATCGACATTGTGCGCCGAGAACGAACGAATAGACGCGGCAGTTTCTTCCAGCGCTTCGCAAAAGGCCGCCACATTTTCGGTCTTTGGCCCAAGCGCGGAAACGCGGAGCGGACGCTGAGGGTCGAACAGCGAAAGAGATTCTTTGGCCGCTTCGAACTCTTCAACGGGAAGAACGAAGGTGCCAAGCATCCATCTGTCCTCCGAGCGAACGTATTGGGCTTGTTTTCTTAGCGCCGATTCGAGATCGAAACTGCACGGCGGAAACATTCCAGCGTAATCGATCGAGTGCGCAAGCAAGGCGCGAAGAGAGGATGGCGGCATAAGTAAAATTGGGCAAAAACGGCCGCTAATCGCAAGAGGCCAGTTGCGGATTCATGGAGAACGAGGCGCGCAACTCGCCGCGCGGCGGAATTGTTTGAATCCCTTCCTTATCTTCAAAGGTGTGTTGTTCTTGATGGTCGGTCAGCCCCCAACACGGTTCGATACAAAGAAATGGTCCACCATCGGACCACAAGGTGAGATACGGCACGCCGGTGAGATCGAGGACCACCCAGCGTCCGCTCGGTGGATCGACATACGAAAACTCACGCAGCGGAACATCGACCAGTTCCAGTATGTAAGATCCGGGCAATTGTCCTCTCGGGAACGGCATCTCGCCGCCGGGAAAATCGATGTCCCGGGTTTCACCTGAAAGATAATTCCCCGGAGAAAAATGCCGCCGATACCAACCGCCAGGCATCTGCAAGCGAAAGGTCTCGAACGACGTCGCGGCGAAACCCGGGTGCAGTCCAAATCCCGCGTGTGCGCTCAACTCCTTCTCATCATTCCGAAACGCAAACTCGATGCTCACTTTGCTAATGTCGATCCTGTAGGTTAGGTCCAGGCTAACCTTGAGCGGATACTCGGTCGCGGAAAAATCCTGTGGCGTAATTTGGTACGTCAGCGATCGGTTGTCGATCTTAGATTCAACGAAGTGCCAGGTCCTGGATCGAAGGAAGCCGTGTGTCCCGCCCTTGATTTCACGGCCGCGATACAAACTGTGTCCATCTTTAAGTCGATGAAGATAATAACCCATCACGGTAGCGTGGTTGGCCCAGCCTTGTGCCGGCGCGGTGAGATCGTTGTCCCGGTAAAGAAAGCCGATCCACTCGCCGGCTTCGTTTGCTCTGGCCAGGCTGATTAGTTCCGCGCCCAGTCGCGAGACGATGATGCGCAGGCCATTTTCCTCATCAGCCAAAATATCAAGCTGTCGATCGCCCCGTTTATCTTCGCGATGTGAAAACATCTCATGGGAACAAGCCGCGCATGCTCTTGGCGCCGAGAACGCGATCCACGCCGATGGCCATCGCCGCGGTGCGATGGGCAATTTTATGTTCCTTCGCGCGCCTGATCACCTGCGTAAAGGAATGCTCGAGGATGCGGAAGAGTTTGTCGGTCACCTCCGTTTCGCTCCAGCGAAACGATTGCAAACCTTGCACCCACTCGAAATAGGAGACGATCACGCCGCCGGCATTGCAGAGAATATCGGGAATCACAAACACTTCATCCCAGCGCTGCTCGAGAATCCGGTCCGCGTCGGGCGTGGTCGGACCGTTGGCGGCTTCGGCCAGGATGCGGCACTGCAATTTGGCCGCATTTTCTTTATTAATCACGCGATCGACTGCCGCCGGCACGAGTACGTCACACTTCATGGTGAGCAACTCGTTTGGATCGATATGATCGCCCTGATCGAACGCGCGCAAGTGTCCTTTTTTGAGCACGTGTTGCTCGGCCGCTTTGACATCAATTCCTTTTGGATTGTAGAGCGCGACCATCGCATCGCTGATGCCGATCACTTTGAGCCCGCTCTTCAACGCGAGCGAAAGCGCGGCAACTGAGCCGACGTTACCGAAACCCTGCACGATCGCAGTGCATTTCTCCGGGTCCATTTTGAGCATGTCCATCGCGCGCTCGATTAAGTAAACAACGCCGCGTCCCGTGGCTTCGCGCCGGCCTTCCGTCCCACCGATCGCAACCGGTTTTCCGGTGACAATTTCATTCACGGCATAACCTTGATAGACCGAGTAAGTGTCCATGAACCAGGCCATGATTTGTTCATTGGTGCCCATGTCCGGGCCCATAATGTCGGTATGCGGACCGACGAACGGAATCATTTCCTGCATGTAACGCCGCGAGAGGGCTTCGAGCTCGGTGCGAGACAATTTCAATGGATCGACCGCCACACCGCCCTTGGCGCCGCCGTAGGGCAAATTGGCCAGCGCACATTTCCAACTCATCCACATGGCCAGCGCGGCCGTCTCGCCCATCGAGAGCGATGGAGCGAAACGCGTCCCGCCTTTTGTCGGGCCGAGCGTGAGATGATGTTGAACGCGATAACCCTGGAAAGTCTTCGTACTGCCATCATCCATGTGCACCGGCAGTGTCACGGCGATGGCGCGTTTCGGATACATCAGCCGATCGCGATGGTTTCGATCGATGTTCAGGTAATCGGCGATGACCGCAAATTGATCGCAGGCCATCTTGAACACGTCGTCGTCGTAAATAGTCATGAGAGCGAGCCGGAACGTTAGAACACTCGCGCGAGAAATTCAGGTGCTATTTCGTCGCGATTCCCGCCCTTCGTCAAATTGAAATAGCGCTTTCGTAGCTGCGACGCGACGTCGTAGTAGGCGCACGAGACAGCCAAGAATTGCGACGAGGCATCGCGGCTACGCCATTTCTGGCTGGTGCCTTCACGAAGTGATTGCGGTCATGAGTTCCCCCGGCGTAATTTGAGGGGATCACAACTGGAAATGAAAATTGAAACGCTCGCTGTGCACGCCGGTCACACAATCGACGCCGCGACAGGCGCCGTGTCTGCACCGATTCATCTTTCCACTACGTTTGAACGCGATGTGGATGGCAGCTACCCGCACGGATTCATGTACACGCGCAACAACAATCCGAACCGGCAAGCGCTCGAAGAAGGAATCAGCGCGCTCGAAGGCGGCTCAGTCGCTGCCGCATTTGCTTCAGGAACCGCTGCGACCATGGCGATTCTGCAGGCACTTGCGCCGGGCGATCATGTGCTCGCCCATATCGATGCTTACTACGGCACGTCGCGATTAATCCGAGAAATTTTTCTGCGCTGGGGACTCGGAGTCGATTTCACCGACATGAGCGATCTCGCCGCGGTCAGGAAATCTCTGCGCGCGAAAACGAAACTCACCTGGGTGGAAACGCCTTCGAATCCGCTGTTGAAGATTGTCGATGTTGCGGCAGTCGCCAAGATCGTTCATGACGCCGGCGCAATTTGCGTTTGCGACAATACTTGGGCGCCAGTGTTGCAACGGCCGCTCGATCTCGGCGCCGACCTGATTCTTCATTCCACGACAAAATACTTCGGTGGCCATTGTGACGTGGCCGGTGGAATTATTGTTGCAAAGAACGACAACGAATTTTTTCAAGACGTTCGCCGCGTCCAGTACGCCGGCGGTGCAGTCCCCTCGCCTTTCGATTGCTGGCTCATCCTGCGCGGCATGCGCACGTTGCCGTGGCGGATGCGCGCGCATTCCGAGAACGCGCTCAAAGTAGCAGATTTTCTTACGCAACATCGAAAGGTTGAGCACGTGCACTATCCGGGATTGCGGGCGCATTCGGGACACGACATCGCCAAGCGCCAGATGTCGATGTTTGGTGGGATGCTTTCTTTCGAAGTCACCGGCGGCCGCGAGGCAGCGATGAATGCCGCCGCGAAAACAAAGATCTTTATTCGGGCCACAAGTTTGGGCGGCGTGGAGAGCTTGATCGAACATCGTGCATCGATTGAGGGCCCCGGCACGACGTCGCCCGAAGGTTTGTTGCGGTTATCGATCGGTCTCGAGAACGCAGACGACTTGATCGAAGATCTCGATCAAGCGCTTTGATAGCAAGGAGCGGCCGTCTCCAGTCCGCCGAGAGCGTTTGAATTTCAGCTGCGCAAGCGCCGCCGGAGAAGATCGACAACGTCCTGCACTTCATCAACGCGGAGCAAGAAAGCGGCGCCAAAGAAAGCAGTCGCGCCAACCGCAATAGCGACAAGCATCGCGCACAATTTTTCCAAAAAGCGCAAACGCTCCCAGGCATCCAGCCACCAGTGATTGGCCGCCCAGCAAACCAGCGCGAGCAGCACACCAGCCACGCAAATTTTTCCAAGGCTGGCGAGCATCCGGCGCGTTTCCAATTTCCGTGCGTGCCGCCGCATCAGCCCGTAGAGGAAAAGAAAATTGACGGTTGCGACGAGGCTTGTCGAAAACGCGAGCCCGCGATGTCCCCAGCCAAGGCGGAACGTAAAAAGCCAGTTGAGGAACAGATTCAGGCCGATTGCAAGGAAACTCACGTTCATTGGCGTCTTGCGTTTGTCGATCGCATAAAATGCCGGCGTCAGCACTTTCAACGCGGAGTAGGCGACGAGACCGATGGCGTAAAATCGCAGCGCCCCCGCGGTTTGCCGCGTCATCGCAGCGGTGAAACGCCCGTGCTCGTAAATCACGCTGATGATCGGCGATGCGAGCATGGCCAGTCCAATCGCCGAGGGGATGGTGAGCAAAAACGCAAGCCGCATCCCGCGTGCGAGAATGGCGCAAAACTCGTCCATGTTTCCGACGGCCGCGCTCTTTGACACGAGCGGCAGGGTGACCGTGCCGATCGCAACGCCGAAAATGCCGAGCGGCAATTGCATCAAGCGAAAGGCGATGTTTAGCCAGCTCACGGGGCCGTTGCCGAGACTCGCTGCGAATCCACTGTTGATGAGCACGTTCACCTGCACTGCGCTGGCGGCGATCACCGCTGGCCCCATCAGCGTGAGCACTGCGCGCACGGCGGCATCGCGCCATTGAAAATCGGCGCGATATTTGTAACCAACGCGCCACAGCGCCGGAAATTGCGCAATCAATTGCCACGTGCCGCCGATGAGTGTGCCGATCGCCAAACCGGTGAGCGACCGCGCGCCGAAATGCGGATCGAGCCACCAGCCGATGGCGACGCCGCCGATAATTGAGCCGAGATTGAAATAGCTCGACGCCATCGCCGGCGCGCCGAAAACGTGTTTCGCGTTGAGCATTCCCATGGCCAGCGCCGCAAGGGAGACGAGGAGCATGAATGGCCACATGACCCGCGTGAGCAAAATCGTCAGCGCGGTCTTGTCCGGCGGCCAGCTCCACCACGTCAGCAAATCGACCAACTGCGGCGCGAAGAGGATCCCAAGCAGCGTGACCGCGCTCATGAAGACAGCGGTGAGCGTCACGACTTTGTTCGCCAGCCGCCATGCGGATTCGTCGCCTTCGGTTGCGATTTTTTTTGAAAACGTCGTGATGAATGCCGTTGAAAGCGCGCCCTCGGCAAACAGATCGCGCAATAAATTCGGCAGCCGAAACGCCATCAAAAACGCATCAAGATTTTTTCCAGCGCCGAAAAGCCCGGCGAACACCTGCTCGCGAATGAGCCCGAGCACGCGGCTGCACAAAATTGCGATGCCGACGACTCCCGTCGCGCGCGTGCTCGCTTGCTGATCATGCGCCGCAGCCATCGGCGAACAAAGAACAACGTCTCAGGATTTACGAAAGCAAAAACTTATTGCGACCTCGCGAAGCGATGCCGATCTTTCGTTAGGCTTGGACGTGGAAACTAGAGTTGCTCAATCCTGCATCCGCGCGCGCGAAGCAGTGACAATAATCCATCCAGGCCGCCCATATGGGCCGCGCCCACAACGACAAGATAGGTTCGACCTCTGTGCAGATAGTCTTCGATTTTAGGAAGCTGCTATTTCAAAAACAGACTCATACTCTCAAAATCGATGATGCCGTGACAAATGAAGAGCAGATCCATCCCCAGGATCCCATTGATTCTCGTGTTGCCCTGCTGTAGCGCGAAATTGGGCAATACGGCCGCGCCAAATTTCGCACGCGGCACTCTAAAATCACCAATCGTAAAGTCGCTAATCCGTCCGACACTAATTCGCCTCGCCACGCCGTTAGTGAAGCGCGCAGAAGCCTGTACAGGCTGCAGTGCGATTCCGAGCGATTTGACGGTTGCTTCATTAAATGTCGTAATAAACGCGCCTGTATCGACGAGGAGCCGCCCGCTTTGCCCGTGAATCGAACAGGGCACCGTAAAGGCGCCATTTTCTTCCCGCTGCAGAGGTACCTTCGTAAATTTTTCCGACAAAGCGACGGAGGCGAGTTGCAGTGGCCGCGACCGGCCGACTTTAAAGAAAATGAATTTCGTCCGACAATTAATTATCGCTGTGTGACGGAGGAGGATGTCGGCGCCGAGCACGCCATCGACGTGAAAATTCCTGTCTTCCACGCGATTTGAAAAGTTGCTATGGTCTCTGGAGTTACGCAGTGCCACCAAACTGCTGCCAAAATTCATGCTTCCGGCCCTGACACTCCTCACGAAGCCCACGGGGAGCAGCTGGCCATTAATTTGCGTAGACTCGACGTAGCGCAAGTCATGTTGCGATGGTCGAACGTCAAATGATTCGGCCGCACTCGCATCCAAGATGATCTGATTGGCGCCGGTATCGACCAGCAGGTTCGATGGATGCTCATTGATACTGACGGATACTATCATTTTGTTCAAAGGTCCGTAATGCACCGGCACAGCCTTGTACCCAGGCAACTGTATCGGCTGAGCCCGTTTGGCCGCGTGGGAAACCGCAGCTGGCGCCATCGCTAGAACAGCACAGACAATCCAAAGATAGCGAAATCGACCGCCACGAATTTTGAGGTTCAAAATTAAACTTCCCATCGTTGATACGATACAGCGCACACTGGACACATTAGTCACATCCCAGTTGGGCAATCGATGAATGCCCACGAAATGTTAAACCGTTTGGCCAAATTCGCCGCAAGCGCTTTGACGCCGAAGGTTTCGGTGGCGTAATGACCGCCAAGGAGAAGATTCACGCCGAGTTCTTCGGCGGCGACGGCGGCCCAATGCGGCGCTTCGCCCGTAATGAACGTGTCGATATTATGTTCCGCGACGCGGTAAATTTCCGCGCCCGCGCCCCCGGTAATGATGCCGATTGTCTTTGTCTTCTTCGGACCAGACTCAAAGGCCTTCACCTTTCCGCCTAACGATTTTTCCAGGTTGCGCACAAGCTGATCACGAGCAAAGGACGCGCGCGCTTTCAATCCGATCAGTTGCCCTTTCTCTTCAAAAAACGGCATGGTCGATCTTAAGCCGAGTGACCTCGCAAGTTGAGCGTTGTTCCCGACCATCGGGTGGATATCGAGTGGCAGATGCGCGCTGTAGAGGGCGATGTCGTTTTCAAATGCGAGTCTTAGCTGTCGATGCAACGATCGCGTGATCGGTTGCAATCCCGGCCAGAACAAACCGTGGTGCACGAGCAAAAGATCGAGATCTTTCTTTGCGGCTTCTCTCAAAACGCGCGTGGAAACATCTACCGCCGCGCCAACTCTTGTTACCCGGCCAGAGTTTTCGATTTGCAATCCATTCAGCGCGTTTGGCCAGTCCTCGATCTCGCGAACGCGCAAATATTCGTCGGCATATTCAACTATTTCGGAAAGCGAAGACATTTGCGGCAACTTGCGTCGAGATGTGAAGATTTGCACGAGCGTTTCTCGAATCGCGGGGCAAGGTTCTAACTTGCCTTCGTTTTAGCTCGCAAGTTGGAAACTTGCGCGACCCAAGCAAGTTTGCTTGACGGATTCAGTGCAACTTGTGACCTTGAGTTGATCAGCGTGGAGTACACCGACGCACCTTCAACTCAGCAGCAGCCGGTGAGCACGGACATGATGCCGTGTCCATACTGCGGGGCGTTATTGCCCAAGGACGCGGAGAGCTGCACCCGGTGCGATTGGACGCGCCACGCCACGGAAACAGCCGAACCAAGAGCGAGCGACGCAATGGCGGTGCTGCTCAGTGTCGTTCCCGGCCTCGGACATATTTACAAAGGACACAAAGTGGTGGGCGCGCTCCTTCTGTTTCTCGTCACCCCAATTGCGTTTGTCTTCGCACTCCTGGCCGCTTTTGCTTCCGCCGGATTTGGGCTCGGCATCCTCGTTTTTTACTGGCTCGGCGTCATGATTCACGTGTGGGGAATCGAGGACCGCGTGCCACCCGCGTCTGTCGATCAGGGCGAACAATATTGATCGTTAAATCGTGAATCGTTACATCGATTCTCGAATCACGACTCACGCACGGTGGCGTGAATCTCCTCCAGAATTTCACGCATTCCGTAGCGGAATTTCCAGTTCGAGTAGTGAGCTTGAAATTTCCGCACATCGCTGATCCACCAGATGTGGTCGCCGATTCGGTTCGCCTCTTCATAGTGCCAGGTTAATTTTTGGCCGCTGATTTCTTCGCACATCTCGATCGCTTCCAGCATCGAGCAATTGCAGTGGCGGCCTCCGCCGATGTTGTAAACTTCGCCTGCTCGAGGGGCGCGCATGAATTCAGCAAAAGCCTCCACCAGGTCGAAGCTATGAATGTTGTCGCGCACTTGTTTGCCTTTGTATCCGAAGACGCGATAGGGTCTTCCTTTGACCGCGCAGATCATGAGATAGGAAAGAAAGCCGTGCAGCTCGGTCCCTGCGTGGGCTGGACCGGTCAGGCAGCCGCCGCGAAAACAAACGGTCGGCATTTCAAAATAGCGTCCGTACTCCTGCACGAGAAGATCGGCCGCGGCCTTTGATGCGCCAAAAAGTGAGTGCTTCGTGTAATCGATGCTCATCGTTTCGGAAATCCCCTGCGCGTACTCATGGCCCGGCTCGATTTCCCAGCGTTTCCCGAGTTCGAGCAGGGGTAGGCGGTTCGGGATATCGCCATAAACTTTATTTGTTGATGTAAAAATAAACGGCGCTTCGGGACAAAAATTTCTTGCCGCCTCCAGCAAATTAAGTGTGCCATTCGCGTTGACCGTGAAATCGGTCTGTGGATCGCGCGCCGCCCAATCGTGTGATGGCTGCGAAGCTGTGTGTACGACCGTATCGATCTTCCCGCGATGTTGCTTGAACAATTCGTAGATCGTCGCCGAGTCGCGGATGTCGATGTTGTGATGTTCGTAACCGCGCACATTTGCGATCAAGTCATCGCGCGTCTTCTTCGTGGAAGCTTCCGCGCCAAAAAATTGCGCGCGCATATCGTTGTCGATTCCAATGACGCGCATGCCGTCCTTGGCAAATCGCTTGACCGTTTCCGATCCGATCAATCCGGCTGATCCCGTGATGATGATCGTGCGCACGACGTCGATCTTAGCGTGAACCGTGCCGCAGAATCACTGGCCGATGATCCACGTAATCTCGCTGCATTGCACACGCGCTGCGGGGTACTGCGTGTCGCCGCTCAAAACGCGCTCGATCAGCTCGTTGTGTTTGGTTGCGTTCACGAGAAAGCAGACATGTCGCGCGTGGTCGATGAGCGGAAACGTGAACGTTAATCGCCAGGTGTTGAGCTTGGGGACGAAATTGGCGACGACGCGACGCAGATTCTCTTGAAGGGCGGCGGTTCCAGGAAACAACGAAGCGGTGTGTCCATCTTCGCCCAAGCCGAGCAAGATCAAATCGTGCCGATAAATTGGTTCGCCACGCTGGGTGGCTAAAAGATCGACCTTGTCCTGATATTCCTGCGCGGCAATTTGCGGCTCGATCTCGCCGCGCATCCGCAGAATCGATTTTTCCGGAACAGCTGCCGGCGCAAAAAGTGTTTCGCTCGCCATCCGAAAATTGCTCTGCGCGGCATCCGGCGGAACGCACCGTTCATCGCTGAAAGTGATCAAAATTCTTTCCCACGGAAGATCGTGCGCGATCTGTGCGATCTCGGAATAAACCGGGCGCGGTGTGTTTCCGCCGGAAAGGGCGATCCGGAACTCGTTCCGGTCTGCCAGCGCTTTGTGCGCAAGATCGACAATGAAATTCGCCGCGGCGGCCACGAATTTTTTTGTCCGTAAAATCTCGGGATCGTGCTTCATGAGCAGACAAAGACGCTTCTTGCACCGCTGCGCATTTTGAACGAACTCATTCGCCTCTTCGTTTCAAGGGAGAGGGTAGGTGAGGGTTGAGCATTGCAAGCGGCGAGCGGTTCGCATCCCTTGACTTCAATCCTCTCCCCTTCAAAAAAGGTGAAAGGCGGAAGAGACTGCGTAATCGGGACGCGATCAAATCGCGCAATGCGATTGGCCGCGCTTTTCCAGATAGCGTTGATGATATTCCTCCGCGCGCCAAAACTTTCGTGCCGGCTCGATCTGCGTAACGATGGGCCGATTGAAGTGACCGCTCATATGGATCTTCGATTCTTCCGCCGCTGCTTTCTGCTCGGGAGAATGGTAAAAAATCACGGAACGATATTGCGTCCCAATGTCAGGGCCTTGACGATTCAACGTCGTCGGATTGTGGTTCGCCCAAAAAATATCGAGAAGTTCGTCGTACCTGATTTGCGCTGGGTCGAATTCTACCTGGACAACTTCTGCGTGTCCGGTTTCATCCGAGCAAACGTCTTCATAAGTTGGGTTTTCTTTCGTTCCGCCCGCGTAGCCGACCGCGGTCGAAGTTACGCCTTTCAGTTTCCGGAAAGTTTCTTCTACGCCCCAAAAACACCCCGCGCCGAACGTCGCTTTCTCAGTCGTCATGCGGTACGATGAAACGGGAATCTGTTCCGCGCAAGACCGGTCGCGAAAGGTGGATCGTGCGCTCCGCGCGCGACGTTATTTCATCACCGGCTAAGCGGCGCCTATTTTTAACATCCAGGGACTGAGCGCTCGATCCACCTCTCAGCGCTTGAAAGCAAGATGTCGATCTGGCGCAACGCTTCCGGGCAAGACCGACATTTTCTCGACCCACATCAGTTCGCACGCGCCGTTCCCAGAGTCGGTCCGACTGAGCGAACTGCGCCAAGTTCCAATTCCCGGACCGGTTGCCTCGACCAGTTCGCCGCTCAAATGAACAAGGCAGCCTGTGCGCAGCGATTTGCACCGCGACGCGATCTCTGTTGTCGATGGAATCACATGAATATTCGTGCTGTGGGAAATGATTTGATCCTTGGGAATCGGCGGCTGGCGCTGATATTCGTACCAATAGAACCGCATACTTTGGCTGATCTTTAGTTGATCCAAAACGTGTTGATCGGACATCGGGCCCCAGCCCAGGGCGAGATCGACAGGAACCAGCGCCGCCGGCCGATCGTACCGATAAATCTTTCGATGCAGCACGCGCGCATCGATCGTGAGATACGCGAGCGGCTGCAAATGAAACGCATGATAATCGATCGGCTTCACGCTACCGATGATGTCGATCTGTTCCGGCTCTGAGGCAATCAAAACACCTGGTGGATAAGTGATCGGCCGATGGAAATACCAATAGGCGACTGACGCCAGAGCGATGGCAAGGAAAACACCGAATGATTTCACAAATGATTGTTGATCTCACAGAGCAAGTTCGATGCTGGAATGACGAAGCCACGTAAAACATGGACTCGCTATCCACGTTTTACATGGCCCACACGCGGCGAAGCACGAATGCCGAATGACGAGTGAACCTCGATTTCGCTAATGACGAAAAAGCAAATGCCTGCTTCGCTTCGTCATTCGGATTTCGTCATTCGTCATTATTCTCACATCGCTATTCCGCCATCGACGCAAAGAACTTGCCCGGTGATGTAACTCGCTTCCGCGGAAGCAAGAAATGCGACGGCGCTGGCAACGTCTTCGGGCGTACCAGTTTTGCCGAGCGGAATTTTTCCTTGAATGTTTTTCTTAATTTCATCCGATAGCCCGGCGGTCATGTCGGTTGTGACAAACCCCGGCGCGATGGCATTAACGGTGATGTAGCGGCTGGCCAGTTCGCGCGCGAGCGATTTGGTAAGACCAATCAGGCCGGCCTTGCTCGCGGCGTAATTGGTTTGTCCGGCGCCGCCGATCAATCCGATCACGGAACTAATGTTAATGATGCGGCCGCTGCGCTGTTTTATCATCGCGCGCACGATTGCCTGCGTGAAATTAAATGCCCCACGCAAGTTGGTGTTGATAACTGTGTCCCAGTCTTCGATCGACATGCGCATAGCGAGCCCATCGCGGATCATGCCCGCGTTGTTCACCAGAACGTCGATTTTGCCGAAGTCTTCCAGAATCTTGGCGCCGACTTTCTGCACGGCGGCGTGATCTGCCACATCGACCGCATACGCTTTCGCCGAATCTGCGCGCGCGCCATTTAATTCATTCGCTGTGCGTCTTGCGTTTTCCTCGCTCCGACTCACGCAAGCCACGCGCGCGCCTTCACACGCCAAGCGGACCGCGATCGCATGGCCGATCCCCCGCCCCGCCCCGGTCACAACCGCCGTTTGATTCTCAAATCTCATCGGACAGGTGCAATCCTGCGCTCTCGCGCAAAACTGTCAACGAAGGAGAACCGCTGGACAATTAGGGGGAGCGGAGGAATCAGTGCAATTCGGACCTGGCGTCCGGTTTCCTCAAAAAATTCTTCACACTTAAGGCTCGCAGTGTGATTGGCCTGACTGCTCGCCCTATCCGGACAATTGCCGATTCGTGCGCTCAGTTTCTTCCAAGATTTCGTCAACGACAGCGAGGAATGGTTGAATGCTGAAAGGTTTCGTGACGTAATTTCGCGCCCCGGCGGAAAGGAGCCGTTCGATTTGACTCGCGGTCGCATCGCCGCTGATCACAACAACCGGTATGTGGGTCGTAGCCGCGTTCTGCCGGACACGCCGAAGCAGTTCGGAGCCGTGCATGTCGGGCAAATTGAGATCGAGCAGAATTAATTTGGGGCCATGGGCCTCGGCCAGGGCTAGGCCGATCTCGCCACGGGTGGCTTGAAGTAATTTGACGGCTGGTCGCTCTTCCAAAATGCCCTGCATGAGGGCGAAATTTGCCGGATCGTCTTCGATGTAAAGAACGTCGCACTGCGAGGTTGCAGCGACGTTCGCTGGGATCCTGCTTTGGTTAGGATCAGCCAGTTCTCGATTGATGACGGCGAGCAGCTCGCGCGCGGCTTTTAGAATCTGTTTGACGTTGTCCGCCATACTCGCGTTCTCGCATTGCATTTCAAGAAGCTCGGCAAATCCCATGATAGCAGTGAGCGGCGTGCGGAACTTCTGCTCCAAATATGCCAAAAACTCATTCAGCCGGAGAGTTTTTAAACGCAATTCTTCGCGACAATGAGCAATCTCTTCCTCAAGCCGAGCGGACTGATCAGACTTGGCTCCATTGTCTTCTTTGACATTGGATTGTGAATCCGCGTCCATTGATGTTTGTCCTTACGAAATTGCAGTGGCGCGCTTATGAGGCTTCGTCTTAATTTGGAGCCCGGACGGCGCCTCGAAGCTTCCCCCTTTGAGCTTTTTCAAAAGGTCGATGTCTTTACGCATTTTATGTTTGTGGGCACAGAAAATAAGCGCCGTATCTTCGCTAATAAGATCGGTTTCGTAGAATTTGAGTAACGATTGATCGAAGCTGTGCCAGCCCAATGTGCTGCCGGCCTCGATAATTTCCTGAAAAGTGCGGCCCTCGCTCTCACCGTAGAGAAGCGTTTCGCGTGTGCGCAGATTGCTTCCCATGATCTCGCTCAGAAGCAAACGTCCGCCGCCAATTTTGCCCACAAGCCGCTGGCTGATGATGTAGCGCACAGTATCTGCGAGGCGCGTACGCAAAGACTGTTCTTCATCCTTACCGAACATTCCAAGGATGCGATTTATGGTCTGACCGGCGTTGATGGTGTGAAGTGTGGCAAAAACAACGTGACCAGTCTCGGACGCTGTCATCGCGATCTCCATGGTTTCACGATCGCGAATTTCGCCGACCAGAATGACCTTGGGGGCCTGACGAAGAGCCGCGCGCAAGCCGCGCGCAAAATCGGGAAAATCCTTGCCCAGTTCGCGCTGATGGAAGACCGCTCGCCGGTGCGGATGCACGAATTCGATCGGGTCCTCAAGTGTGATGATGTGAATCTGCTGTGTTTGATTTAACTCGTTGAGCATCGCGGCGAGCGTGGTTGTTTTGCCGCTGCCGGTAGCGCCCGTGACGAAGATCATTCCGTTTTTTTCCTTAACGATCTCCCGAAAGATCGGTGGCAGGCCGAGCGCGTCGAGCGTCGGGATTTCCGATTGCAACTTCCGCATGACAATGGCCTGCTTGCCGCTTTGTTTGAAAATGTTGACGCGAAATCGCGCAACATCCTTGAGCGCATAACTGCAATCGCACGAACCCCCGGTGGCCAGATCGTGTTTGAGCCGCTCATCGCCATTGATAATGTGATCGGCAAGTTCACCGATTTCTTTGGATCCGAAAATAGGCTCTGGCTTTTCAGCCGGGAATTCCTCCAGCCCGCCGTGCGTCTCGATAACCGGCGGTTTACCCACTGTAAAAAGCAAATCGGAAATGCCTTCGCGGCTTTGAATCATGGCGCCGAGTAGCGAATCGATGATTTGTTTATCCATCTGAGCTTCCGTCCGAGGCGAAGGAAGTAAGCTAGGATCGTGCCTACGCAGCGCGATCAGAGAGTGACAGATGTGGCCGGGCGGGCCATCGTACCCGTTCCCTGGTCGCTCTTCCGGATCGCAAGTTTTGAGCAGATCACCGTTCCAGAACTTGGCGCAACGTCTTGAGCAGCTTTAGCGGATCGTAAGGTTTGGCCACAAAATTGGTGATACCCAACGCTCGAAGTTCCGAGACCGGGACGAGCTCGCCCTGACCAATAGAGGCGATGAAATAAAGCATCTTTTTCCAATTTCTTTATCTCCCGGATCAAAGCGACACCCTTCATGTCCGGCAGGCCAATATCTATCAGGACTACTCTGACGTTTCTCATCTCTTCCGAGAAGGCAGCAAACTTGGCGAGAGCTTCCATGCCGGTGTTCGCGCAAACAAATTCCAGATGGGTTTGCCCTTCACCTCATCAAGTGAGTAGCCTTTTGTTTCTTGGCAAGCGCGATTGAACTGGATGATTCGTCCTTCACGGTCGAGCACGACCAGGAGAGCGCTTATCGTTTCAAAGATGGCAGAAATGAAATCGCGCTCCGTTCTTAGTGCGGCCTCGGCGCCATTCTGCGTGGTCATAGCTTGAGTTATGAACGTCCCTATCCTGTACAGAAATGTTGTGCTGCTCTTACAAACGAATCCATTTATTGATTCTCACGCTTTCCTTGACAGCATCAAGAACGTATTGGTTGTGCAGACCATCTGTAAAAGTTGGTTGGACGCTTTTACCGGCAGCAACGGCGTTGGCGAAGTCGGCGATGGTGTGAACGAAAGTATGCTCATAACCGATGACGTGGCCGGGCGGCCACCAGTTAGCAATGTACGGATGTGATGGTTCGGTCACCAGAATGTCGCGGAAGCCTTGTCGATCTTGCGGGTCGGCGGCATTGTAAACTCGCAACCGGTTCATTTCTTCGAGATCGAAGAACAATGAGCCGGCGCTGCCGTTGATTTCGAGCGTGATAGAGTTTTTGCGTCCCGGCGCGAATCGCGTCGCTTCCAATGAAGCGAGCGCGCCGTTCTTGAAACGCCCGATCATGGTGACCGCGTCATCGACGGCGACTTTGCCTTTGACGCGCGGATTTTTTTCGAGCGGACGTTGCTTAACGAACGTTTCCATTACCCCGCAGATTTCGCGGAACTCCCCGACGAGATAGCGGGCAAGATCGACAATGTGGGAGAAAATGTCGCCGAGCGCGCCTGAGCCGGCAGGATCAGATTGCAAACGCCAAACGAGCGGAAAGTTTGGATCGACAATCCAATCTTGGGCGTAACGTGCATGAAAATGAAAAATGCGGTCGCCGATCTCGCCGCGCTCGATCATCTGTTTGGCCAGCGCGATTGCCGGCACGCGGCGATAATTGTGGCAAATCATATTCACAACGCGCGCCTTCTTTACCGCTTGCGCCATTTTTTCCGCTTCATCGACATTTCGCGCGAGCGGCTTCTCGCAGAGAATCGCCTTGCCGGCCTTTGCCGCCGCTACCGCGATCTCGCAATGGCTTTCGTTCGGCGTGCAGATATCGATGATGTCGATCCTGGGATCGGCGATAATGCACCGCCAGTCGGTCTCCGCGTTTTCCCAATCAAGTTTGGCGGCCGCTTTTTTCACGGCCGTGCGATTTCTTCCGCAGATCGTTTTCATTCGCACGCCGGCCGGCAGGTCGAAAAAGTGAGGTGCTTGTCGCCATGCGTTCGAGTGGGCTTTGCCCATGAACTTGTAGCCGATCAAGCCGACGGCGAGCGTGCGTTTCATGGCGACCGGGCGATCAGGACCCGAAAATTCTCAGGAACCCGACCTCGATAGTGAGAGCTTCCTGAATGTTACGGCCAAGGTGATCACGCAATTCTTCGAGCCGCCTGATTCGGCGTAGCACTTCTGTGATTTCGAAGCGTTTGGCGATCGCAGCGGTTTCTTTTTTTGCCGCTGGCAGATATCGCCGATCGATCTCTTTCTTGGTCCGCAAAACGTCTGACCACCACTCGAACAAAATTTCGATGAGCGCGGCACGGCGCTGGATGTAAAGACTTTCAGTTAGAGCCTTGTAATATTCTTCGCGTTCGTCGAGCCAGGCGCCGTCAGTCGAGTTTCGGTAGCGCGCTTCTTCAGCTTTCAGGGCCTCGG
>DATMPQ010000195.1:0-9364 GCA_035567015.1 Chthoniobacterales bacterium
TTTGGCAATCCCTAACAGACGACGCGCAAACTGCAAACCAACCTGAATTCTGTAGCGGCGCTCTATGAGCGTCGCACTGATCAACTCGACCGACGGTCATAGACCGCCGCTACAACTTGAAGCTGAGTCTTGGATGCATCATTCTATCTTCAAGATCAACGTGAGATCGACTCGCTTGCCTTTGGCGATGTTGAAACCGCGTGCGCGAAAACTTTTCCAGTCGTTAGGCAGCGCGGGATAAATTTTGGCCACAAGATCGGTCGGCAGGACGACAAAGCGCGAACCGGTTTGTTCCATGAACTGCTGGACGCTCGTCGGGTGGAGCGCCGGCGTCACCAGCCAGCCCCGAACGCTTTCGGGGCTGCGAAAATACCAGACCAAACTCGGCTCATTGTAATCGACCGACGCGAATTGCATTTCCGGACGCAAGTAGTCGCGTGATTGCCGAAAAATTTGCCAGGCCGGAAAGTATCGCGCGCCGAACGGAGCGACAAAAATAGCGAGCACAAGATAGAGGCAAGCGCTCGTCGTGGCTGTGGGCTTGAACAAGGAGCGGTGTCTTTCAGCCGCCGTTGGTGCTTGGGGAAGTGCCGTTCCTGGCTCCAACCAGTGTCGCGCGAGCAAAAGTGAGAGTAACGGAAACGCCGGCAGCGTGTAATGCGGCAACTTCGTTTTGATAAGCGAGAAAATGATGAAAATGATTCCCGCGCCGGCGAGAAGGTAGTTATCGACCTTGTCTCGTCCGCTGTAGCCCCGCGCATGCGAGGTGACCGCGGCTTCTTGCTTCCGCCACAATTTCCGCATTAACCACGGCAATTTGATCGACCACGGGAAAAAACCGGCAAAAACCGTCACGAAATAAAATGGCAACAACAGGAGATACGCACCTAACGAATTTGCGCCGTGTCCTTCCATCGCGCCGAACGAGCGGCCGATTACGTGCCGGCCAATTCCAATCGTCAAAAATTCACCGTGCGTTTGAATTAATGCAGGAATTCCCCAAAGCGCGACGACCGCGAGCGTAAGCAAGATTCCGCGCACAAACTTAAAACGCGTCGCCAATTGCGCGTCGCGTACGAAAAACCTTGTCGCTTCAACCGTCAAAAGCGGCGTCCAGCCGATTGGCCCTTTCGCCAGGAACGCAAACGCCAGCGCGAAATAAAACGTCCACCACCATCCGGAATTGGACGTTGAACGTTGGACACTTGCCGCGCCGTAGTCTTGCGAAGGCGGGTTGAGCGTTGGGTGTTTGCTTTCGTTCGCTAGGCGATCACGCAACAATTCGTAGCCCGCCCAATGCGCCAGCGTGACAAATAAAACCAGCCACATGTCCGCGACCGCGGCTTTCGCGTGCACGAACGTTTGTAACGAAAGCGTGAAAATGATTGCGGCCCACCAGCCGACCTTCGGCTTCCCGAACCGGCTGCCCCACGCAAGAAGCAAAACGGCAGTGAGCGCCGCTGCGATTGTCGATGGAAAACGCGCCGCGAAATCGTTTTCGCCAAAAATCTTGTAACTCGCGACTTGCGCCCAGTAGGTGAGGGGAGGCTTATCGAAGCGGAAGTGATTGTTGAAATACGGAACGACGTAATCGCCGCGCTCAATCATCTCGCGCGACGCTTCGGCAAAGCGCGGCTCGTCGCGGTCGATCAAGGGTAAACTCCACGTGCCGGCCATGTGGAAGAGCACACAACCGAAGAAAAGCAGCGCGTAATTGCGGACACCGACATTAGTCGCCTGCTCGCGATTTATCGGAGTTGCGGATTTCAAGTGCGGACTCAAAATAGCGTCCGGCGAGTATGACGGGAACTTATTTGTGAAGCGCAGGTGCCTTTTTTATTGGCTCATCGGCATCGTGATTGCCGCGATCGTTGTCATCGTGGCATTCCATTTCGATGACGCCATGCGAAATTTCATTGCACAGCATCAGACCTACGCGGCTAAGAATTTTATGCGCCATGTCAGCCGGTTGGGTGATTGGCCGGAACACTTTGCCCTTGGCTCCGCGCTGGCTGCGATCGCCTGGTGGCGGGGCAACAAAAAGTGGACGCGCGTTTTTATATCGATGTTACTCGCGCTTGCCCTCGCTGGTGCCGCGGCCCGCGTCATCAAAATCGCTACCGGCCGTGCACGACCTTCGGTTAAGATTGAGGAAGCTTGGAATGGCCCGCGTCTGAGTGAGAGATTTCACGCGTTTCCATCCGGTCACACCGCTGCCTCGACGGCATTTTTCACCGTCTTATTGTTAGCGAACTGGCGGATCGGCCTCGGCTGTTTGCCAATTCCATTGCTGATCGGGTTTTCGCGCATGTACGTCGCAGCGCACTATCTTTCCGACGTTGTTGCGGCCGCGTTGCTCGGTCTGCTCTGCGCAATCGTAGTTGCGCGCCTTCTTCCTTCTTCAATCCAAGATCGCCAACCGAAAATGCAAAACAAAAAGCCGCCACGCGGTGAAGCGTGACGGCTGATTGCAAATGCCCGTTGTAGCCGAGGTCGCCGACCTCGGGGCCGCGGACAGCGTCCACGGCTACAATCTTTTACTGATTGTTGACCGCCGTTCGCGGCGCAGGTTTGTTCAGTTCAAGCTGTGCGCTCACTTTCTGGATTTGCGAGGCCTGCTCTTTGAGCTGCGCGGCGAGGACTTCCATTTCTTTGTGTTGTTGCGCGACGGTGGCTTCCAGTTCCTGCACTTTTTTGTGTTCTTTGAGGAACTCGTTGAGCAGCATCGCGTTGATAGACTCGTAGCGCACGGTCAAGATGTCCTTTTCGCCGTGGCTCACCAAGTCGGGATTCACTTGTTCCACTTCCTCGGCGATCAGGCCAAATCCTCGGGGGCGCGATGGATCAGTCTCAGGCTTGGCGCGGAAGGTGACTGGATTGAGCGAATAGATCGTTTCGCTGGCTTTATCTATCGGCTTGATGTCGTCCTTGAACTTTCGCGAAGAAGTGAAGATCCCAATCGCGCCGTTGACTTCATAAAGAAAGAAACCGCCCGTAGTGAATGCAGTGGAGGTAATGTTTCCAATCCGGGTTTTGTTGCTTTCGCCAGTGACACCCGTAACAAACGAGCCGATGCAGATATTCCCACTCTCCCCGCCGGTATAATTGTCGCCCGCTCTCCAGCCTACTGCGGTATTGTTACTGCCAGTGAGGAGAAACTCGAGAGCCCGTCTGCCAACGGCCACGTTTTCCTCGCCATTTGTTTCGGCCGTGAGCGCTATGCTACCAAGGGCCGTGTTACCGCCAAAATTAGGGGTGGTGTCATTGAAATTTAGCAGCGCGGAGTCACCGACAGCGACGTTGAAGGAGGCGCTTGTGTTATTAAAGAGCGCAAGATCACCAGTGGCCGTGTTCTCGGTACCGGTAGTGTTGTTAAAGAGCGCTTGATACCCATTGGCCGTGTTGCCGTCTACGGTGTTGTGAAAGAGCGCTTGATAACCGTTGGCCACGTTGAAGGAGGCGCCGGTGTTACCAACGAGCGCCTGAAAACCAGTCGCGGTGTTCTGGGTGCCGGTAGTGTTGTTAAAGAGCGCTTGAAACCCATTGGCTGTGTTGTCGTCGCCGGTGGTGTTGTTAAAGAGCGTAGCACCACCCACGGCGGTGTTGAAGCTGGCGGTGGTGTTGTTATGGAGCGCATTAGCGCCAACTGCGGTGAGGTTGTGGCCGGTGGTGTTGACGAAGAGGGTTCGAAAACCAATGGCCAGGTTCGCGTCGGCGGTGTTGTTGCGGAGCGCATCTGTCCCAATGGCCATGTTAAAGTTGCCGGCGACGTTGGAGGAAAGCGTCCCAGAACCAATCCCCACGTTCCAACTGCCGATAGTATCGTGAAGTAGGGCACTTGAACCCACGGCCGTATTGGCGATCCCGGTACTGAGGTTGAACAGAGCGTTCGTACCCTCAGCGGTGTTGGCGCCGGCATAGCCTCCGTCCGGCGCCGGGCTAACCCCGAAAGCTTTTGGGGCCGGCGAAAGCGCAAAGCAGCAGAGCGCCAGCAGGAGAACTGTGAGAAGTGAATAGTGATAAGTGATTGGCGGAAGTGAGCGGCCGATTGAGTTTCCCATGGGTAGAGTTTTCATATTTTTTGTTTTCATTTTTTTGTTTAGATTGGATTGTTGGACTGCATTAACTGCTATCCAGTTCCGCGCGGAACCAGGAACCATCCGCAGGAGGCGCTTTGACAGCTGCCTCACTTCGGCGCTGACTCGGGGCTCCAGTTGGATCTGGAGATCGCGTAAAGCGGCAGTCCCAGCGTAGGTCCAGCCCCACGGGCTTCTTCAGTCCGGCCGAAGATGCGTTGAAACGTCGGGTAACGTAATCGAGCGCGTTCGTAGCAAACGGTGCTCGGATGTGTCAACCTAAAATTTGAGTGGCGGAGGGGGTTGAGATTATCCAAAGCTGCGCTTTGGCTCTGGAGAATGATCTGGCAGCGGCGGGACTTTAACCCATGCGCGTGACGCGCCCCTGCGTCCAAGATGTGAGTAGTGATAAGTGTAAGATGAGAGGTCGCAAACCAACTTCTCACTGATCACCTATCACCAATCACGCACCTGGTGGCGGAGGGGGTGAGATTCGAACTCACGAGGCCTTTCGGCCTTCCGGTTTTCAAGACCGGCGCGATCAACCGCTCTGCCACCCCTCCGGGATTTGCGCTCGATTGTAGCGGCCCTCTGCGAGCGTCGCAAACTTCGGGAAAAAATCGGCGACGGTCGCAGACTGCCGCTACAAAAGAAATGGCCTCGACAGGCAGATATGTTCGTGTGAACATATCTGATGGCAAGGACTCGGCAAGCGGAGAATAACCGAAGACAAAAGTACAAGCCGGTCATCGAAGAAACTGCGCAAAGCCATGCGCCAATCCGTGGCCGTGGTGCATCGTGGAGTCCGGCCAACCGATTCGAAAAGCTGCATGTGGATCTTAACGATGTTGATGCTCCGCTCGCGACTGCTGTCGGAGTTGGCGACCCCGACGCTGGCGACGCGGTGCAGCCCCGCCGGGCGACACAATATTTTCGTGACGGCTCGAAAACGATCATCTCGCGCAATAGGTGTCCGGATGTTGGTTTCGAGACGAGCATAAACCCATATCGCGGTTGCGAGCACGGATGCATTTACTGCTACGCGCGACCGACACACGAGTATCTCGGGTTTTCTGCCGGCCTGGATTTCGAGAGCGAGATCATGGTGAAGACGGATGCGCCGCAATTATTGCGGGCGGAACTGGAATCGCCGCGCTGGCAACCGCAAGTGGTGGTGATGAGCGGAGTGACCGATCCTTATCAACAGATCGAGAAGAAATTACGGATCACGCGCGGTTGTTTGGAAATGTTGGCAAAATTTCGCAATCCGGTCGCAATTATCACGAAGAACCGGCTCGTCACTCGAGATGTCGATCTTTTGCGCGAGCTGGCGGGTTTCAACGCTGCGGCGGTAAACATTTCGGTCACATCGCTCGATGCAAATTTGCAGCGGGTGCTGGAGCCGCGGACTTCGATTCCGAGCGCGCGCCTCGAAGCGATCGCGCAACTGCGCAGCGCAAGAATTCCCGTCGGCGTGATGGTTGCGCCAATTATTCCAGGATTAACGGATCACGAAGTTCCCAAGATTTTGCAAGCGTGCGCGAAAGCCGGCGCGCAATTTGCCGGTTACACGATTGTGCGATTGCCGTGGGCGGTCGCGCCGTTGTTCGAGCATTGGCTCGAAGAACATTTTCCCGAGCGCAAAGAGAAAATTCTTGGACGCATCCGCGATTTGCGAGGCAACGGCAAACTTAATAATTCCAAATGGCACACGCGCATGACGGGCGAAGGAATTTTCGCCGAGCAAATCGCGTCGCTTTTCACAGTAGGTTGTCGTCGGGCCGGAATCGGAAAACGGCCTCAGCTTTCTACGGCATCATTTCGAAGGCCTTGCGAGCAACTGGCATTACTGTAGCGGCGCCTCTGCGGGGCGCGTGCGCACGTGATCACGAACGATTACGAAATCCAAATCGTCTTGATATTGGTGAATTCGTGGATTCCTTGCGCGCCGAGTTCGCGACCGAAGCCGGACCGTTTCACGCCACCGAATGGAAGTCGCGGATCGGAAGCGACCATGCCGTTGATGAAAACCATTCCGGCATCGAGCTCTGATGCGAAAAGTTCCTTTTCGGCTGGATCGCCTGTCCAGGCGCTCGCTCCGAGCCCGAATGAGCTGTCATTTGCAGTCTCGATCGCGTCGGCGGCGTCGCGCACGCGGAAAATAGAGGCAACTGGACCAAAAACTTCTTCGCGATAAGCGGGCGACTCTCTCGGTACATCGACAAGCACCGTCGGCTCATAAAAAAACCCCGGGCCGTGAATTCGATTTCCGCCGGTCAATAATTTCGCGCCTAGTGCAACTGATTTTTGAACCTGGTCATGGACGCCGTTGAGAATTTGCTCCGTCGCCAGCGGACCAATCTCAGTCGTCTCGTCGAGCGGATGGCCGATTTTCAACGCGCGCATTCGTTCGACAAACTGGCGCAGAAAATCGTCGTAAACTTTGTCGGCAATAAAAAATCGCTTAGCGGCGATGCACGACTGACCGCTGTTGATCGTTCGCGCTTTAACGGCAGTAGTGAGTGCGCTTTCGAAATCTGCGCCCGGCATGACGATGAACGCGTCGCTGCCGCCGAGCTCGAGCACAGCTTTTTTGATTTCGCGGGCGGCGATGCTCGCGACTGCGCTTCCCGCGCGCTCGCTTCCGGTAAGCGTGACCGCTTTCACCCGTGGATCGACAATTACTTTTTCCACCTGCTCCGCTTCGATAAGCAGCGTTTGAAAGACCCCTTCGTCAAAACCGGCGCGGCAAAAGATGTTTTCGATCGCGAGTGCGCATTGTGGCACGTTGGCCGCGTGTTTGAGGAGGCCGACGTTTCCCGCCATTAACGCCGGCACCGCGAAACGGAACACCTGCCAGAACGGAAAATTCCACGGCATGATCGCAAGTACGGCACCGAGCGGTTCATAACGAACAAAACTTCGCGCGGCGTCGGTTTGGACCGGTTCGTCTTCAAGAAATCGCTCTGCGTTCTCGGCGTAAAATCGGCAGCCGCGCGCGCATTTCTCGACTTCTCCAATAGCGCCGCCGAGCAATTTGCCCATTTCGAGCGTGATCGTTTGCGCCAGTTCTTTCTTTTCCTGCTCGAGGAGCGAGGCGACGGCGAGCATGAGTTGCCCCCGTTTTGCAAACGGTTCGCGTCGATGATGCGCAAATGCTTCCTCGGCCCGCTTCAGTCGTTCTTCGATTTCTTTTTCTGTAAACGCCGTGAACTCTTTGAGCTTCTTGCCAGTAGCCGGATTGATCGACGTAATTGCCATTGTCGATCTTATAACCGCAGACCTTTTGGAATCAAAACGCGGTCGAGAAAATCAAAGAGCCCCTGCACCAGCAGTGCCAGGATCGCGGCCGGAATGGCGCCTTGTAAAATCGTCACGTGGTCGTTCAAATTCAATCCGCTCAAGATTGGCTCGCCCAAGCCACCGGCGCCAATCAGCGCCGCCAGCGTGGCTGTCCCCACGTTGATCACCGCACTTGTTTTGATTCCGGCAAGAATCGATCGTGACGCGATTGGCAGATAGACTTTTCGGAGTCGCGCCACCGGCTCCAGTCCGAGCGCAATCGCGGAATCGCGGATCGGTTGCGCGATATCTTGCAAGCCGGACGCGGTGTTACGCACGATCGGGAGAAGTCCATATAGAAACAACGCGGCGATCGCGGTGCGTGCGCTGATTCCAAAAAATGGCAATGGAACGAGCAACGCAAGCAGTGCGAGTGACGGAATGGTTTGCACAACTCCGGTGCCGCCGAGAATTACCTGCCCGACGGCGCCACCGCGGCTGGCCAGAATCCCGAGCGGAACTCCGACGATCACAGAAAGAAGCAATGAGAAACCGGCAAGCTCGAGATGCCGCAGCGTCCAGCGCGCCAGTTTATGGGCGAAAGATTCGGTAATTGTCGGCGGAGCGCTGTTTTCGAAATACGAGCTGGCCGCGCGCGCATAATTTTTGGTTCGTTCCGCTTTGGCATTGAGCCGAATCATTCGTGTTTCATCGAGAGTGCCTTCAAGTTTACGCAGCGCGGCGATTGCCGATGTTGGGAGTGAGAGCCGAAACAAGAAGACGGCCTGGTAGCGCGGAAAGAACTTTAGATCGTCTTCGAGCGCGACCAAGTCGTTCTCGGCGATCTTCGCGTCTGTCGAGTAAGCGTCTTTCACATCGATCGACCCGCGCTTGAGCGCTGCATAACCGAGCGCATGGTCGATGCCGATTATGTTCCGCGGATTCAATTGGTAGCGTTCGGCCAGCGGCCGCCATCCGTCCTTTCGGGCCAAAAATTCGTGGGTGAGTCCTAGCCTTAATTCCGGATGCTTTCGCAGGTCGCTAATGGTGCGCACGTTCAGTTTTCGCGCCTCCTCGCCACGCATGACGAGGGCATAGGTGTTGTTAAAGCCGAGCGGATTTGTCATGCCAACGCCAAACTTCGCGAGCGCTGCGCTCATAGCCTCCAGTGACGTTGATGGTCGATCTTTCAAAATCTCCTCAGCGATTGTGCCGGTGTATTCCGGATAGGCATCGATTTGTTGGGTGCGCAGCGCTTGCCACAAAATGATTGTTCCGCCCATTCCTTCTCGATGTTCGGCGGGAATTCCCGAATCGCTGAGCGCGCGCTTGGCGATTTCGCCGAGCACATAAGATTCGGTAAATTTTTTCGAACCGATAACGACTGGACCAGCCGTTGTGAATGTTGCCGAAAGAAGGATGAGCGCCGCGATTAACAAGGAAGGGCGCCTTCCAAGTCGCCCACGCGTGGCGGCGGACTGGAGACCGCCGCTCCTTGATCCATGCGACGTCATAAGTTCACAAGACTTCTTTGCGCGTTGATGAATTCGCAAACGAAACTGGTGGCCGGTTTTTCGCGCAGATCGACGATCGAACCGCGTTGGACAATGCGGCCTTCATTCATGAGTACGATTTCATCGCCAAAATAAGCGGCTTCGGCGAGATCGTGGGTGACGAGAAGGGCCGTTTGTTGCAAGCGAGCAAAGATCTCTTTGAGATCTTTTTGCAACGAGGCGCGCACGAGCGGATCGAGTGCGCCGAGCGGCTCATCGAGGAGCAGCAATTCGGGCGAAAGCATGAGCGCGCGCATCAAGCTGACGCGTTGACGTTGCCCACCGGAAAGCTCGACCGGATAGCGGCCGAGCAAATTTTCCGGAAATCTTGTCAGAGCGCACAATTCAGAAAGCCGTGACTGCATCTCGTCGTCGCGCTTTCCAAGATGGCGTGCCATGAGCAGAACATTTGCGCGCGCGGTAAGATGAGGAAACAGGCCGCCTTCCTGAATC
>DATMPQ010000196.1:0-4011 GCA_035567015.1 Chthoniobacterales bacterium
GAATGACGCAGACGTTCGATCTCCGTCATTTGCGCGCGTTGCTCGAGTGTTTTTCGCTCGTCCATTCTAATAATCAGATTCCTCGACTTGGCTCGGAATGACAAGGAATGTGTCGGGTGCACTGGATTTCGCAATTTTTGATTGTTGCGGTGTTTGCTGCGGCGGGTTGCGGTGAAAAGCCCACGCCGGTTTCAGATTTCTCGGCCGAGCGGCAGCGTATGGTGATGGAACAACTTATGCCGCGTGGTATCCACGAGGAACGCGTCCTGGCAGCGGTGACGAAGGTACCGCGCGAAGAATTTGTGCCGCAAGACTCGCGCGCCGCCAGTTACACTGATCAACCGCTCCCGATCGGCTACGGTCAAACGATTTCGCAACCGTTCATCGTCGCCTTTATGACGGAGCGGTTGCGATTGGCGCCGGGCGATCGCGTTCTCGAGATCGGCACCGGGTCTGGTTATCAAGCGGCAATCTTGGCCGAACTCGTAGCGGAGGTTTACTCAATTGAAATCATCGAACCCCTCGCAAAAACCGCAGAGGCAACGCTCGAACGCCTCGGCTACAAAAATGTCCAGGTGAAAATTGGCGACGGTTACAAAGGCTGGCCCGAGCACGCGCCATTTGACGCGGTCATTGTTACGTGCGCGCCTGATCACGTGCCACAGCCGCTTGTCGATCAATTGAAAGAAGGCGGTCGCATGATAATTCCGGTCGGAGGTTTCGGTGATCAGGAGCTTTACCTTCTCGAGAAGAAAAACGGTCAGCTTGAGCAGCGGGCTGTCTTGGCTGTTCGTTTTGTGCCGATGGCCGGTGAAGCAGCGGAGAGAAAGTGAATCGTGATTAGTGATCAGTGACTCGTGTGCGCTTGCTTCCTCGCAACGCGGAAACGTCGATTCGATCCTTCTCTCGCTTCGAATTCTTCTTGAGAGAAATGAGTGCGTCAGCGTTAAGGTAATTCACCTCCACGTCGTTGATGCGCGCCTGCTTGACCGAATGAATCAGGTCTGCATACCGCTTGCCGCGCATTACGGTGAACACGGCGAGTGGAAAATCTTCGATAATCCTGATCGCACCCTCGGCCTCATCGAAATCAGCGGCCGTCAAGTCGCGCGCGTGACCCTCGCCAAAACCTGAGAGCGCATCGAGCAATCGCGCCACGTTTTCTGGCGAGCGTTCGATCACGATGTCCACGTCCTCGGTCGTTCGGACAAATCCGTTGAGCGCGACCGCCACTCCGCCAACCACAATGAAATTGACCTCAGCGCGGGCGAGGTTTTCCAACAACTTTTCGTACGGCGTGTCCATCGGTGGCGGATCGCGATCGCGGAAATTTTGCTACGAAACTATTCAGGCGATAAAGCTCGTCCCAGACATCGACGCGTTTCTTTCCTCCGACGACTTTTTTAATAATTTCGCGGTTTTCCGGCCGATTCATGAAATGGTCACTTAATCGCCGCCAGCTTTTTTAGATCGACGCGTTTAAGCCATTCCTGCAATTCCTTCGGGTCCTGGTTCTGCAATTCGATCTGCAAAAAATAGCGTTTCGCGATCATGAGCCAAAGCGTGCTGTGTTTGCCTTCGATTTCGTAGGCCTCGAAGCCGGGATTTCCATCGATCGTGACCGACTTGCTGTAACCTTCCGCCGTTTCGCTCTTGAAATTCCACGCCGCGGTCGTCGCCGCCACGTAGTCCGGATTCGCTGCCGAATCGAGGATACTGATCGCGGCAGTCGGGACTTTATTGCCCTCGCCTTTGCGGTAATCGCGATGCACGTTGGTGATTCTAAATCCGCCCACGTCGGCGGTTGATCCTTCAGGCTTGTCCGCGCTCCACCCCGGCGGTGGGTCTGGCAAAAGGGGAAGCAATTTTGCGTAATCGACCACGTCGGGGACAAGAATCGGCTCGTTTTGGGCGTGCGAGTTGGCGGTGGTAAAGCCTAGAACCAGTACGAGGGCGATTATAGCACAGGCCTCCAGTCCGCCACCGGACGGACTCGCTGCGGCGAGCCTGTGAGGCGAGCGGGCGTTTCGCCTGCTCGACAGCAACGGCAGGCAGGATGCCCGCCGGCCCCACAGATCCGCACACTGGACGGATTCGTCCTGTGGCGAACAAGACGTCTGTGGTTCGGCGCGGTTTATCATTTTCATTCGGGTCGCGTACTCGATTGACTTTGCCGGGGCTGTTTGTCAAGACGCGAATCGTGCGTGGTCCCCAACTCCGAAAGCTTTCGCGAGTAAACTATCGACGTGGACATTTGGTAGTTGCCATCGGTCTCATGGCTGTCGCCGTGCGCCTGATCTCGGTCAATCAGCCATATATCGACAATTGGAGCTGGCGACAAAGCGACGTCGCGGCCATCGCGCGAAATTACTATGAAAACGGTTTTCATTTCGCTTATCCGCAAATTGATTGGGCGGGCGATGCGCCCGGTTATGTCGGAACGGAATTTCCGATCCTGCCGTTTCTGGCCGCAATTTGTTACAAACTTCCCGGCGTTCATGAGTGGATCGGACGGGGCCAAGCGATTATTTTCTTTGCTGCGTCGCTGCCGTTTTTCTTTTTTCTCGTCCGCGAAATCTTCGACGGCGCCGCGGCAACGTGGGCGCTATTTTTTTACAGCCTTGCGCCGCTGAACGTTTTCGCCAGTCGCGAGTTCATGCCCGATGTTCCCTCGCTCAGTCTGGCGATCATCGGCTTGTATTTTTTCCTGCGCTGGATCGAGAATGCCGAGAAAAGATTTTTCTTCGCGTCGGCAATTCTGATTTCGTTGTCGATCTTGATCAAATTGCCGAGCGCGATGATTGGTGCACCGATCGCTTACGTAACTGTAGCGGCGGTCTATGACCGCCGCTCGATTCTCTTGAAAGAATGCGACGGTCACAGACCGCCGCTACAACTGTTGGCTCTCTTCGCGACGATCGCATTGGTTCCTTCGGCGATTTGGTATTGGCACGCACATCAAATCGCCGGGAGATTTTATCCCCACCACTTTTTTGGGGCGGGCGGCATTCAGATCATGAGCACGGGTTGGTATTGGAAGATCGCGAAACAAATAGCGACGTCGAGTCTCACGCCCGTGCTTTTCGCGCTCGCGCTCCTCGGGGCGTTCGTCGCAAGTCCGGTCCCGAAAGCTTTCGGGACACGGACTCGTCCCGTGGCGAGATCAACAAGGCGCGTGCCCCTTTTTCATTGGTGGCTCGCGGCGATAGTTGTCTTCATCATCGTAGTTGGCTACGGCAATCGACATCAATGGTACCAATTGCCGCTGGTGCCGATTGCCGCAGCCTTTGGCGGCGCCGGGTGCGCATTTGTCGGACCAAAAATTTCTGCGAGAAAAATTAGGGTCGCGTTGTCGATCTTACTGGCCGCTCTATTTGCGGCGCTTGCGTTCGCACACGTGGAACCGTTGTATCAATCGCCTTCGTCAGTCGCACTGCGCGATCTCGGTTTAGAATTAAATCGGATGACGCCAAAGAATTCGTTGATCGCCGCGGCCGACAATGGTGACCCGACTGTTTTTTACTATGCTGAACGCAAAGGCTGGCATTTTCCGGAGAAGGAGGGCATCTACATCGGCGAGCCGAGAGAGACCGCGCAGGCGATTGCCGATCTAGAACAGTTGAGGAGTCGGGGTGCGAATTATCTCGTTTTTACGAAGGACACAAAGTGGTGGCTGGATTACTACCGCGCGTTCGCACAGCATCTCGCCGAAAATGCGACGCTGATGGAAACGACCTCGGAATTTGGAATCTACCAATTGAAATCGGTGAAAGCCTCCCCATGAAAATATCGGATCTTGTCATTCGCCCGGCCACGGTTGCCGATGTCCCAATCATTCTGGAATTGATCCGCGAGCTGGCAACGTACGAACGCGCGCCAACTGAAGTCATTGCGACTGAGGAAGCGCTGGTCGATGTCTTATTCGGTCCGCGACCTGCCGCGGAAGTTTTGCTGGCTTTTGAAGAAGAAACGCCGGTCGGATTCGCGGTCTTCTTTCACAACTTTTCGACA
>DATMPQ010000197.1:0-7379 GCA_035567015.1 Chthoniobacterales bacterium
CCCTGGCCGCTGCGACGGCGGAGGAAACAGGCGAACTCGTGACCATCGGCATCAAACCGACTTGGGCTTGTCCCGGCTTCGGTTATATCGAGCAGGGCAAGCCGGTGCATTTGCGAAATCGCGACGATAAAGGCGCGATTCATCGGGTGCTGCGCTTTCGGGAAAAGCCCAACATCGATCTGGCGGAATCGTTTCTGCGCAAAGGAAATTTTCGTTGGAATGCGGGAATGTTCGTCTGGTCTGTGCCCACGGTCTTGAGTGAATTCAACCGCCACTCGCCGGAGCTGGCAGATTTCATTTCCCAAATTCGCGCTCCAGGCAACCTTGAAAAGGTCTTGTGTGAGCGCTTTAGCAAACTGCCGCGCATCTCATTCGATTACGCGATCATGGAGAAAGCGGACCGCGTTCTGGTGGTGGAAGCCAGCTTCGATTGGAGCGACATCGGGAGCTGGAGAGCAGTGGCGGATTATTTCAAAAACGACGAACACGGAAACGCCGCGAACTGCGCGATCACGGCGGTTGATTCGAGCAATAACATCGTATTCGATCAGGACGGAACAACGATCGCACTGCTTGGAGTGCACAATCTCATTGTGGTGCGAACCGGCGACGCGGTTTTAGTTTGTCACCGTCATCAAGCGGAGAAGATCAAGAACCTGATTGGAAAACTTCCGCCTGAACTGCAATAACCCGCGGCGGCGATGAATCCAATTTTGGGGATCGATTTTGGCGCCGCGCGCATCGGCCTTGCGATTTCGGACGAATTGCAACTGCTAGCACATCCACTGGAAACAATTTCCGGAGGCAAGAACGCAGTCGCGCGAATCACAGAGATCGTTCGCGAAAGGAAGATCGAGAAGGTGGTTACGGGCATGCCGCGAAATATGGACGGCAGTTTCGGCGCTGCCGCGAACAACGCACTGCGGTTTGTCGAAAAATTACGTGCAGTTGTCGCGTGCCAGGTTGTGACATGGGATGAGCGGCTGACCACGGTCGCAGCCCATCGGGAATTGCGTGAAGTGGGCCGAAAAACGCGAGAGACGCGCGGTTATGTCGATCAAGTGGCGGCGCAAATGATTTTACAGGGGTATCTCGATTGGCAGAGACGGGCACCGACGGTCGAAGAAATGCCGCGGTGAAACTGGGATGTCGCAGCGGTTGAAATTGATCGTCGCCTACGACGGAGCGCGGTTTGCAGGATGGCAAAGCCAATCCCATCGCAACACGATTCAGGATTATCTTGAGCGCGCTTTTGAGCGCGTAGGCGGCGAGCGTGTGCGAGTTCACGGCGCAGGCCGGACCGACGCCGGAGTGCACGCACTCGCGCAATGCGCACATGTCGATGTCGAGAAGAGCTTATCGGCGGCGCGTTGGACTGGCGCGCTCAATGCATTGCTGCCTCCGACTATTCGCGTGCTTCGGTGCCGTCATGTGTCAAAGCGTTTTCACGCGCGCCATTCCGCCAAAGGAAAGGTTTATCGCTATAGAATCTGGTTTGCGCCGGTGCTGCCGCCCTTTGAATACGGGCGAGTCTGGCACATAACCGCGCCTCTCGATTTCGAAGTTCTGAAGGAAGCGGCGAACCATTTCATCGGCACCCACGATTTTGCCGGATTCGCCGCGAATCGTGGCAAGCTCGAAAACAACACAGTGCGCACGATTTATTCCGTGCAAGTCCGTCGCCGTGGTCCTCGCCTAACGATTGAGTTCGATGGCGACGGGTTTCTCTACAAGATGGTTCGACTGATTGTCGGCTCACTGGTGCAGTGCGCGCTTGGCAAGTCGTTAGTTAAGGAGGTCACGGACCGGCTGGCATCCGGTCGAATTGGGCAGCTGCGTTTTGCTGCGCCAGCCGAAGGACTATTTCTCGTCCGAGTGCGGTACTGAGATTGCTTCAGAGCACTGCTTGACAGCGTAAAGTCGTGGGGAAGTTGGCATTGGCAGAAGACCTGCTTTCCAGAGCCTTATTAATGGGTCAGTCCGAACCATCCTTGGGCACCTCAGAGGAAAAGCGCGGCTTTTTCCGGCGAAGCATGGCCTGGCTCTTCAGCCAGCGGCACTTTCATTTCAAACTTGTTTCAGGTACAGCCGTGGGCGTCAGCGTGATTGTCCTTCTAGCCGGCATATTCCTCTATGTTACCTTGCGCAATCATGAGCAGGACATCTTGCGCGCGCAGACGATCGAAATCATACGCCTGAGCAGCCGGATAGAGAACGATATTGCTGCGCTCGAGGCCGGTCACCGCGGCTTTTTATTAACGGGTAAACCTCTTTACATCGACGCTTTTCAGAGCCGGCGGGAACTGATCAAGCGCCGCATACAAGATTTGAGCTCTCTCCTTCTGGTCAACCCGAAGGAGCTCAAGCGGCTTATGAAGGCTGACGGCGTTGTCCAAATATGGCTCGACACCGTCGCGCTCCCGGAAATCCAATCGCGCCAGGCAAAAGATAAGACCGCGGCAACAACGGAGGAAGCCTTCGTGCGCACCGAATCTGTGGCCTTGGGAAATTCGATGCTGGATCAGGCGCGCGAAATTCTGCAATCGCTGCAAGACGAAGAACAAATCGTTCTCAACCAACGCATGCAGAAGCAGGAATGGGCTAAGCAATCGACCCAAATCCTGGATTTCATTCCCAAGTTGGAGCGTTCCATTCTCGAGATGCAGAAGGAGAAGCGCGGTTATCTTCTGACCGGCGAGACAAAATTCGTAGAAGCTTACAAGCGCGCTGCCACTGACTTTTACACTTACAACGGTTACCTCTCGATCCTGGTGGCCAACGATCCCGGACAAGCTGAGTTACTCGCCGATGTCCACTCCAAAGTGGAGCGCTGGATTAATGGCTCGGCCGTGCCGGAAATGGATGCCAAGAGCGCCGGCCAGGATGTGACGGCTCTCGTCTCCAGCAATGACGGGGAAGCGTTGATGACTAACATTCGCCAGACGCTCGCCAACCTGGAAAAAAACGAATTGGGCGTTTACGAGATGCGAACGGCGGCAGCGAACCGGGAACGAGTTATCGAGACATCGGCTTTGGGTGGTCTGGCCTTTCTTGCGGTAGTGTTGTTAGTCATTTCAAACAGTTACAGTTTCGTGCTGGTCCGCTGGCAGCTTGCCAAGCTCGAGGGCGTCGAGGCACGCATCCGATCGATCATGCAAAATATTCTCGATGGTATGATGACGGTGGATGAGCACGGTGTGATTTGTTCGATGAATCCCGCGGCGGAAAAAATGTTCGGCTATAGCGAAAAGGAAATGCACGGCCAGAAATTCACAAAACTTGTTCCGAAATCCTTCGGGAGCGAACCGGAGGCGAAGCCTGTCATCTGTGCCTGGCGGGACATGGCCAAACGCACTGGCCAGACCACGCTTGCGTTGGGACGCACACGCAAGCTCGTTAGCTTTCCAGTCGAAATCTCCCTCAGCCAGATGGAAGTCGACCGACAGAAACTTTACGTCGCGATGATGCGCGATGTGAAGGAGCGGAGGCGCTTCGAAACCGAGATCGCGGCCGAGAAAGAAAGTCTGGCCGTCACCCTCCGCTCCATCGGCGATGGTGTCATCACGACCGATGTCCAGGGAAAGATCATCATCATGAACAACGAAGCCGAGCGATTGACCGGGTGGTCTTCGCGCGAAGCCATCGGGCAGCCGCTCCGCACGGTCTTCAACGTCGCGATTGATCCCGCGGCACAGACGCGCGCGCAACAAAGCGGATATCGCACCGAAGCGCAGTCGATTCTGGTTGGTCTTCCCGAAAATGCCACTCTCACTTCACGCGATGGCACCGCGCGGATCATTGAGCAGACTGCCTCGCCTATTCGTGACGATAAAAACGAACTGGCTGGCGTCGTCCTTGTTTTTCGCGACATCACCGAACGACAGCGCGGCGAAGCGGAGCGCCGCAAAGCCGAGACACTGGAACAACTCGGACTGCTCGCGGGCGGTATCGCGCACGATTTCAACAATCTTCTTACCGCGATCATCGGCAATATTTCCCTCGCTTCTCTGCTTCTTCCGCCCGATGACGAAATGACCGCTCGGTTGGCGGATGCTAAGAACGCCTCCATGCGCGCGCGCGACCTGGCGCAGCAGCTTCTCACTTTTGCCCGCGGTGGTGCACCCATCAAGACGACTGCTTCTATCGGCAAGCTCATTCAGGACACCGTCAGCTTCTCCCTGCGCGGTAGCCATAGCCGGAGCGAATTTCAATTCGGCGCCGATCTCTGGCCGGCGGAAATTGATCCCGGCCAAATCAGTCAGGTCATCGGGAACCTTGTGGTCAATGGCGATCAGGCGATGCCTAACGGTGGAACCTTGTACGTCAGTTGCGAAAACTTCCGTTACAACGCGAACGCCACTCCAGCCGTTCCTGATCTGCCGCCCGGAGATTACATTCGCATCAGCATCCGCGACGAAGGCGTCGGCATACCCGAGCAATATCTCAAACGCATCTTCGATCCCTACTTTACCACTAAGCCGAAAGGCAACGGTCTCGGCCTCGCCACCACCTACTCCATCGTCAAGCACCACAACGGCCTCATCGACGTTAAGTCCCAGCTGCACGTCGGTTCCACTTTCACTCTCTATCTGCCGGCCTCGCTCAATCAGGAAAAGCCGGTCGAGCAGCCGCGAGCCCTCCCCCCGGCCATTACCGGCAGCGGTCGAGTGCTGGTAGTGGATGACGAGGAATCCGTGCGAACACTCGTCCGTTTCACTCTCACCCGTCTCGGCTACCAAGTGATGGAGGCCGAAACTGCTTTGCAAGGCGTAAATCTTTATAACGAGAAATTCGAAGCCGGCGAACGTTTCGACGCGGTCATTCTCGATCTTACCCTCCCCGGCGGCATGGGCGGAAAAGAGGCGTTGAAAAAATTAATCGAGATCGACCCCACCGTGAATGCGATCGTTTCCAGTGGTTACGCTACGGACGCAACCATGAGCCGTTATCAAGACTTCGGCTTCCGCGGTGTCATTGCCAAGCCTTACGAAGCAGCCGAGCTCGGCAAAATCGTCCACGACGTTATCAAATCGAGCCAGGTCAACATCGTGCCCGATTATTCGTTGCAAGCCGTCGGCTGACCTTGGATCTAATTCGCAGCTCTTCTCAGATTTTTTCCAAATCGGAAACCAGTTCGTGCGTAACCGAGTTTCTCGTAAAATCGATGCGCCTCTTCGCGCTCGAACCGCGTCGTCAACGTGACACGCGTGATTTTTCGCCGCAGGAAATCCTTTTCCGACGCAGCCACCAATTTGCGACCAACCCCGCACCTTCGCATCTTGCTAGACACAACCAGCGCGATGATTCGGCCGGAAAAATCATTGTGCAAATAACTGGAGTGCGAAACCGTTCCGATCATGCCGCAAAGTTTTCCGCCGATCTCCGCGACAAGTGTTTTGTAGCGCGCATCTTTGAGGACTGTTTTCAAACGCGTCGCCATCTCAACATCTGTCGTCTTGTAACCCAGCTCGCAAGCAAGCTCAGCAAGCTCCACCGCGTCGTTCAATCTCGCATCGCGAACCGTCAGGTCGTTGTCCGACCCCGCATTAATCATTCGGCTCTTCCGCTTTCAAGCGCGGCAACAATTGCTCGAGAATTGTCGCCACCGATTCATCCACGCTTTGCCGGTCCGTGCGCACGACGATTTCCGCGTCTTCCGGAGCTTCATAGGGAGCGTCAATTCCGGTGAAATCGCGAATCTCCCCGGCGCGCGCCTTTTTGTAGAGATTCTTGGGATCGCGCGTTTCGCAAACTTCGAGCGGCGCATCGATAAACACTTCGATAAACTCGGCGTTGCTCTCCAGCGCGATCTCGCGCGCGCGTCGCCGCTCCATTCGATAAGGCGAGATGAACGCCGTGATCACCACCGCACCGGCATCGGCCATCAGTTTCGCCACTTCGCTCACTCGACGGATGTTCTCCACGCGATCTTCCGGCGAAAACCCGAGATTCGAATTCAGACCGTGGCGGACGTTGTCGCCGTCGAGCACGTATGTGTGCATGGCGCGATTGAAGAGCTCACGCTCCAGGGCCTGGGCGATGGTCGATTTTCCAGCGCCCGATAGACCGGTGAGCCAAACTACCGCGCCGCGATGTCCGCTGCGCACCGCGCGTTCCCGGGCGGTAATTTTCCCTTCGCTCCAAAAAATGTTTTGACTCTTCGCGACGCGACGATCCGTATAAACACCGCCGAAAATCGTGCCACCACCGCGGATTTCACCCTCCTCCACGATGACGAACCGGCCCAGATTCGGGATGCGCTCATGATTATCGATCACGAGCGGTCCGCGTGTTTGAATTGTCAGTCTGCCTACTTCGTTCCGTTCCAGTTGTTCGCGCTTATCGATTTTCGCCTCCAGCGTCGATGAATCCATAACCTCCTCGATCGAGACGACCTGGCATTTCACCTCCTGAGTCGCCAGCCGCAGATTGTAAAGCCGACCGACGCGCAACGGTTCGCGCACGATCCAGAAAAGGTCGGCGCGAAAACGATTCGTCTCGATCGGAGTGTCCGTTTGGTGCGACGCAACATAACCGCGCTCGACAAAAATTTGCTCGCTCAATGTGATTCCGATCGAATCCCCAGACATGGCCGCGCCGTCCGTCGATGCATTCCATCGCTCTATGGTCGCGACCACGGATGATTTGTTTGCCGGCGAAAAGACGAGCTCGTCCCCCACCCTCAATGTTCCCGTTTCGATCCGGCCGGCCACGATGCGGCGTTGGTCGAAGCGATAAACGTCTTGGACACAAAAGCGCAGCGGAAGATCGAGATCCGCTTTTCGAGGCTCGAACAAGTCCAGCGCTTCCAGAACCGTCGGACCGCGATACCACTTCATCTTCTCGCTCGCCCGCGCGACGTTCTCACTCGTTTTCGCGGAAGTGGGAACGAACGCACGCGCTTCGAGCGAAAGATCGATGAGAAACTTGGTGTATTCGCTCTCGATCTCCGCGAATCGCTTCTCCGAAAACTCTGCCAGATCCATTTTGTTGACGACGACGATCAACTGCTTGATCCCGAGCAGACGCAGCAAATACGCGTGCCGCCGGCTCTGTTCGCGCACCCCTTCGTTTGCTGCGATCACGAGAACAGCTGCATCGGCGCGCGACGCGCCCGTGATCATGTTTTTCAAAAATTCCTTGTGGCCAGGCGCGTCGATGATGACGTAGTTGCGGCGCGACGTCCGAAACGCAATCTCCGTCGTGTCGATCGTGACGTTCTGTTTTTGCTCCTCAAGCAGAGCATCGAGCAAAAACGCGAACTCAAATTCCATTCCTTCCGCCGCGCAAGCCTTCTCCACCATGTCCATCTTTCCGTCGGGCAACGAATCGGTGTCGTGCAGGATGCGACCGATGAGCGTGGACTTTCCGTGATCGAC
>DATMPQ010000198.1:0-4061 GCA_035567015.1 Chthoniobacterales bacterium
GCGCCGGCCGTTTGATTGGGTGGTGGCTGGGCTGTCGGCGGGGCTAAGCGAACATTTCTACTATGGCACACGGCTCTTGCCTTTTATCCTCCTGGTGTTCATCTGTTACACACTGATTTTTCATTGGCAGCAGGCGCGTCAATATCTGAGTGATTTCTGGCTACTGGCCGGTAGCTATTTGGTGGGGTTTGGCCCTCTCCTGTTCCACTTTATACGAAGTCCCAATCTCTACCTTGGCCGAGGAGCCAGCTTGATGATATGGTCCCCTCATCTTCCAACTACCTCCGAAGATTTCCAAAGCACGTGGAAAACCGTTTGGCCTGTGATCTCCGAGAACCTGCTTGGTATAAGCACTGATAGCTCGCAAGACATCATATTCTATGCGCCCCTGCTATTGCCTGCCGAAGCCGCCCTGCTCGTATTAGGGACTGCGTTGCTTCTATGGCACTGGCGTCACCCAGTCGCATTCCTCATGCTCACTGCGGGGCTTGGTGTCTTGCTCGTAGGCGGCACGCTCGTGGCGTCCCAGAACAGCGTTCCGCCCTTGATTAACCATTGGACTCCAGCCTTCCCGGCGTTCTATGCCGCGCTAGGCGTGCCTATCGGCGCATGGGTGACGTCCGCTCAAGCGGAGTTGCCGATCCGGCTGCGTTGGATCTTGCCTGCGACGCTGACCATTGCCCTATCGCTGCTCGGCTGGCTCAATCTGGATTTCTATTTTCATCGCTATTACGCCGATCCTGCAAGCCTCAAGAGCAGCGGGTACAGGCTAGCCCAACAGAACTATGAAATTCAGACTGCCCAAAGCCGTTACCAAGCATCACTCGGCCCTGAGTATCATGTGTTCACAGTCGGCCAGGGTTCGCCGCCATACGATCCCGTAACGACGCGATACCTGGTGGTCGACCAAGAGCGGACTATGCTGACTAACCCTGCCGCGGAGTTGCCCTCCCTAAATGCTGGGAACAAGGGGTTGGCGTTACTCTTCTTTCCGGGAAACGAACATTATCGGGAATTGACGCATAAGCTTTATCCCGGAGGCGTGGACGGCGAGGTGACCACAAAGCGGGGCAAGCACCTATTCTACACATACGTGCTTACCCGGGCACAAGCGCAAGCGGCCTACAAATGACACCTCAAATCATCGCACAAATAGTTTTATAAGTTGATCGACCTCTCCCCGCCACGGGGAGGTGATCCCTTCTCCCCGGGGAGAACGCGGTAACATTTATCGAATGTCTTGTGCGTGGATTTGCAGACCCGCCTCCGCCAACGCTGCGGCGCGGCAAGCAACGATCAGAAGTCCGCTCGCACTTCGAGGCGCAGTAATACAAAAGTGGACCGGTTTGCTTTCAGATTGACATCAAAGAAAACAAAACGCCTGACGGCGAGCACTGTCTCGATCCGCCAGGCGCTGAATTGCTAGCTTGGCCTAGAATTAGCCAAGCAACCCGGGACTTAGTGGCGGTCCGGCGTCAGGATGACTTTATCAACTACCATGTTGTCGCCCTGTTTAAGGAAGTGAACGCGAACCTTCGAATCTTTTCTGATTTTCGAGGCTTCGATCACCTTCCCGTGTGCATTCACGTATTCCACGGTCTTGCTGAACGTGTAGTGCACGGGTTCGGTTGCTTCAGTTTTCAGGGTCAGGGAATCGCCCGGAGTAAACTCCGTGACGGTGCCAAAACTTTCGGTTGTGGTGATGTTGGTTTCAGTCACTCCATTCGGTTGCGTCGCAACGGTGGAGGACGTGGATGTTTGTGCGAAAGCCACTGAACCCATAAGGGCCGTGGCAAACGCGATACTAACGATTGATTTAATCATACAAACTAACTTTCTAGTTTACTAAGTTGCTGCAGTGATCGCAGCGAAAGGCCATCCGGTTCTTGCTTCCGAAGGAATTCGGCGAACCAGGGAGGTAGATAGATGCGGCAGTCGCGTAGCATAGCCCAATAAAGGCTCTCGCACAAGCTCAACAAACCTGCAGCCGACTGAATGAAGCAAACGCCCAACCCGAGAAACTCTCGGGGCAGGCTGCTCAACGTCCAATTCGAAGATTACGGCTCGAAGCAGTCGAGGTATTTGATGCCGGAACCGGTGTTAAAGATGACGACCCGCTCGCCGATGTCGATCTTGCCGGCGGCACGGAGAGATTTCAGCGCCGCGAAACAGGCTGCGCCTTCGGGCGCGATGAACAGGCCTTCTTTGGATCCGACTTCGCGCACCATCCTGATCATGTCATCGTCATCGACAGCTACTGCGCCGCCGTTTGATTCCCGCAAAATCTTGAGCATTAGGAAATCGCCGATTGCTTTGGGAACGCGCAGACCGGATGCGCACGTGCGCGCATTTGGAAATTCCGCCGCGGTTTTCTCTCCTGTCTCAAACGCGCGAACGATCGGCGCGCAACCGCTGGCTTGCACCGAGAACATCCGCGGCCGCTTTTTGTCGATCCAACCGAGTGTTTCCATTTCATCAAACGCTTTCCACATACCGATGAGACCGGTGCCGCCGCCGGTCGGATAAAGGATCACGTCGGGCAGTTGCCAGGCGAATTGCTCAGCCAATTCGTAACCGAGCGTCTTTTTTCCTTCGATGCGATATGGTTCTTTGAGCGTGGACATTTCGAACCAGCCTTCGCGTTCTTTGCAGCGCCCGATCTCAGCCCCGCAATCGGTGATGAGACCGTCGACGAGTGTGACGTGCGCGCCGAGTTCGCGACATTCGATGATGTTCGCGCGCGGCGTGTCGCGCGGCATAAAAACGTGTGCTTCGAGACCAGCGCGTGCGGCATAAGCGGCGAGCGCGCCTCCCGCATTCCCCGCGCTTGGAACAGCGAGCTTGGTCGCGCCGAGATATTTTGCCATCGAGACGGCGACGGACATGCCACGCGCTTTGAAACTCTGCGTCGGGTTCAGTGATTCGTCTTTGATCCAAAGATCGATATCCTCGGCCAAGTTCTTCGCGCGCAACAGGGGCGTTCCGCCTTCGCCTAACGACACGGGTTCGACATCCGCCGGCAGCGGCAGGAATTCGCGATAACGCCACAACGATTTCTCGCGAGCGGCCAATTTTTCTCGCCTGAGCGCTCCCCCGGCCGCGACAAGATCGACAGTTGCAAAGAGCGGTTTCTGACACGCACGGCAAAGATTTTGCAGACGCGACCAATCATGGCGAAGCCCACAGGATGTGCATTCAAGATATGTGACAAACACACGGCAATTGAGCGCAGGGGCGCGAAATTGGAAAGGTGGATCGACCGCTCGGTCAGGCGATGTTAAATAAATGCGGCTTCGCCGCCATTCTTTAGCATCGAGCTCGCCACAGGACGAGTCCGTCCGAAGGGGGCAAGGGACTGCTCGATCCACCTCTCGCTTTGTGATAATAACGCCAGCGATGAGGTCGACCGCGCCACGATCACTGCCTCGGCCGCGGTACCGGCCGTCGTTAACGATGCAGATCATGGTTGGTCTCGTTGTCGGCATCGTGATCGGCTGGCTCCGGCCCGATTGGGGCAACAAGGTTTATTTTCTACGAGACATCTTTATCAATCTGATCAAGTCGATCATCGCGCCCCTCGTCTTCTCCACGATCGTTGTCGGGATCGCCGGCGCCGGCGCGTTGCGCAAGGTCGGTCGCATGGGCGTCAAAGCGCTGATCTATTTTGAAATTGTCACGACCGCAGCGCTGGTCATCGGGTTGGCTGTGGTCAATTTCATGAAGCCGGGCGCGGGCATAACTCTGGCCGCGAGCAACACCGACATCGTCAAGACGATTGGCCAAAGTCATCCCAAGACACTGGTCGAAACGCTGGTGCACGTGTTTCCATCCAGCGTGATTGATTCGATGGTGCGCGGCGACGTGCTCCAAATCGTCGCCTTCTCCGTGCTTTTCGCGCTGGCTGTGTCTTCGGTCGGCGAAAAAGGAAAGCCGATCATCCGCGCGATGGAAAGTCTCTCCCAGATCATGTTTAAATTTACCAACTACGTGATGATGTTTGCGCCTATCGGCGTGGGCGCGGCTATGGCGCACACGGTCGCGACGCAAGGTCTGGGTGTGCT
>DATMPQ010000199.1:0-15397 GCA_035567015.1 Chthoniobacterales bacterium
TGAGGGTTGGGCAGGAAACCAGTGTTTTTCTCTCAACTCTCAACCAACGGCTCTCGATAATCCCGGATGTTTTCGGGATGTAAAGATTTACCCTGCGATGTTCGAGATTACAGGTGTGATTCCCGAACCGATAGTTGATAAATTAAGGAGGCTTGGTCGCACGAAGAAGATGACATGCCTTAATTGGAAGTCAGACGCTGCGGCGACGGTCATCCGCCCGTAACCGAAAGGGAACGGGATATCCGCCTAAACGGCACCGGCGGGGTAAAATTTTGCGTTGCCCGGATCGAGAAATCGGTCCGGGCATTTTCTTTGTCCGGAAGCAAAAGCCGAACGTTCAACGTTCAACATCCAACGCCGCAATCGGAGCGAGTTCTTCATTGAGCGTTGGACGTTGTGCGTTAACCGTTGGACGTTCTCTTTCGATGAAAGCGCTGCTCGCTCTCGAAGACGGTCGTTCGTTCGAAGGCGAATCGTTTGGCGCGACGGGCACGCGTGTCGGCGAGATTTGTTTCAACACCGCGATGACCGGTTATCAGGAAGTGCTGACCGACCCGTCGTATCGCGGCCAGATCGTGGCGATGACTTATCCATTAATCGGAAATTACGGCACGAACTCACTCGATCAGGAAAGTCGCTTGCCACACGTGCGCGGTTTTGTCATCGAAGAGCTCAGCGAAGTCCCGAGCAACTGGCGCTCGGAGATGTCGCTCGGTGAATATTTGCGCCGGTCGGATATCCCTGGCGTCCAGGGAATCGACACCCGCGCGCTCACGCGGCATCTGCGGACGCGTGGCGCGATGAAAGCTTGCCTAACGACTGACGAAATCTCTCCCGCTGAGGCAACGCAACGCGCAGTTGAAGGCGAAGGAGTCATCGGGATGGATTACGTGCGTGAAGTCTCTGCCCCGGCGATCTACGAATGGGATCCAGACGACAGGCTGAGCCAATTTTGGTCGGTCAGGAACGGAAACGCGAGCGCTTCGCCAAAACAGCCTCTGCCGCCCGCGCGATTTCATATCGTGGCCTACGATTACGGCATGAAGGAGAATATTCTGCGTCGGCTGCGCCAGAATGGATTTCGCATCACCGTTGTGCCGGCCACTACGAGCGCCGATGAAACGCTCGCGCTCAACCCCGACGGAATTTTCCTTTCCAACGGGCCGGGCGACCCGGCAGCGCTCCCGTATGCGCACGAAGCCGTGCGCGGGTTGATGGGCAGAAAACCGATCTTCGGCGTTTGTCTCGGCCATCAGATTCTTGCGTTCGCATTTGGTGGATCGACGTTCAAATTGAAATTCGGACATCGTGGCGCTAATCAACCGGTGAAAGATTTGCGCACCGGCAAAGTGGCGATCACCTCGCAAAATCACGGCTTCGCCGTCGATCCAAACTCACTGCCGTCGAATATTGAAGTCACCCACATCAATTTGAATGACGGCACCGTGGAAGGAATGCGGCACAAAGGGTTGCCCATCTTCAGCGTGCAATACCACCCGGAAGCCGCACCTGGGCCGCATGACGCCTCCTATTTTTTCGCGCAATTTGCTGATTTGATCGACAAGGAGAAACAATCGAATCGTCAAAATTGACCGCTACACTGAACAGCGGATATTTCTCGCATGTTTAATTCAACCACGAACAATCCAACTGTTCTGAAAATCGCGGTGACAGCGATTTTCACCGCAGCTCTGGCTTTCTCTCCTCTTGCTTTGGCGCAAGAGCCAAGCAAGGAAAAGGCTGAGAAAGAGGTCACCGGCGAAGTGGTCGATATGATGTGCTACGTCGATCACAGCGCAAAAGGCGAGAAACACGCCGCCTGCGCAGCCAAATGCATCAGAGGTGGCGGACCGGCCGGCATCACGAGCGAAGGCAAAACCTATCTCGTTGTCGGCGATCACAAACCGATGAATGATCAGCTCGCCGAATACGCCGGCAAGACCATCACCCTGAAAGGCAAAGTTGCCGAGCGCGACGGCATCTCGATGATCGAGAACGCCGAGATCGTTAAGAAATAAATAGACTGGGTAATTCAAGCAGGCGCGCAAGATCGACAACCGAATTGCGCGCCGCTTTGCGTACGGCCTGTAGCCGCCGCCCTGCCCGCTCGCCGCGGGGAGCGGCTACAGCCGCCTCAGCGCCACCACCTCGCGCAACATCCGCAAACTGTCGTGCACGAATTGGACTTTGCTTCCTTCGTGATGATTCCAGCGCACCGGAATTTCGCGCAGGCGCAGGCCGACACGCTGCGCGAGATAAAGCAACTCAACGTCGAAAGCAAAGCCATCGATCCGAGCGGCTTCGAGAATCGGGCGGCAAACGTCGAGACGAAACGCTTTAAATCCGCATTGCGTGTCCCAAAACGGCAGACCGGTCGCGACGCGCACGAGCAGGTTGAAAACGCGGCCGCCCTGCTCACGGCGCCACGGTTGATGATGACCGATCAAGCTGCGATCGAGCGAGCGCGAGCCAAAGGCGATGTCGAACTTTCCGCTTGCGATCGGATCGATCACTTTCGGCGTCTCCTCGAGCGGCGTGGAAAGATCGGCATCGAAAAACAAGCCGATCGCTTTTTGCGCCGCCAGTAATCCCGTGCGGACGGCCGCCCCTTTTCCACGATTCGGAAAATTTTCGAGTAAACGCGCCGGGATTTTCGCCCCAGACAAGACTTCACGTGCAATTGTCCCTGTGGCGTCGGTTGACCCATCGTTCACGACGATTAACTCGTTTCTCGGGTTGACCTCCTGAAGATAATCGAGCGTTGCGCGAACGGTCTGACCGATACGCGACGCTTCGTTAAAGGCGGGAATGACGACGGAGAATGATGGCAGCATGGTTATAACAATCCCGCTCGTTCGCCGCGGCGAGCGCTACTCTTCTTATCTATAAATCTCGACGACAAACTCGCCATCGACACCGACATGTCCGCGATACATACCGGAGGTGTTGAACGGCAAGGCGATGTTGCCGTCGTGATCGATGGCGATCAATCCACCCGTGCCGCCGAGTTTGGCGACTTTGTCGAGCACCATTTGCGCTGCCTCTTGCACTTTCATTCCGCGATATTCCATCAGTGCCGAGACGTCATGTGCGACAACGGAACGAATGAAGTATTCGCCATCGCCGGTAGCCGAGACCGCGCAGGTGGCGTTGTTCGCGTAGGTGCCGCCGCCGATGATGGGTGAATCGCCGACGCGCCCGACTTTTTTGTTCGTCGTGCCGCCGGTGGAAGTCGCCGCTGCGAGGTTGCCGTTTTTATCCAGCGCGACGGCTCCCACTGTTCCATGTCGATCTTGATCGGTAACAATGAATTTCTTTCCGCCAACCCCGCCGCTTTTCTCGGCCTCTTTCATTTTCTGCAAGGCCTGCCAGCGCTCTTCGGTGTAAAAATACTTTTGGTCGACAAGCTCAACGCCATTCGCCGCGGCGAATGCCTCCGCGCCTTCGCCGTCCATCATCACGTGTCCCGATTTTTCCATGACCAGCCGCGCCAGGTTGATCGGATTCTTGATGTGTTTCAAACTGGCGACCGCTCCGGCCCGCAATGTTTTCCCGTCCATGATCGCAGCATCCAGTTCATTCGTGCCGGCGTTTGTAAAGACGGCGCCTTTGCCGGCATTGAAATGGGGATCGTCCTCGAGCACGCGCACGGCAGCTTCGGAGGCATCGAGGCTCGATCCGCCGCGTTTTAAAATCTCGTAACCTGCAATAAGCGCGCGCTGAAGCGCGGCGCGATATTCCTGTTCGCGCTCGGCGCTCATTTTGCCGCGCTCAATAGTTCCGGCTCCGCCGTGAATCACAAGTTCGAACTTTTTCTGATTTGTCTGTATCATTTCGTCGGCCCCTCGCGCTGCGGCATCGTTCACACTGCTTTCCTGCGACAGCGCCAGATCGGCTGCTGTGGCGGCAAGGAGTGCGACTGCGACCAAGTATCTAAATGGCCAGGTTATTTTCACAACTAAGCCCTATCGCTCAGGCTCTTCGCTCGGTTTTAGCGCACTGGCAAGAAACGTGTCGCTAAGAAATAGATTTCGACGCAACTTTTCTCCTTTTCCACGTCGCGAAGTGAGGCAACTTCCCCGTGAACATGGCAAACGCGCATCATCCGGTTGCGGTTGTGCAAGGCATCGGTGAGCTCGGCCGCAATTTCCTTCGCGAAGTCGGCAGCCTTTTTTGGTTCATCGCCCACACCTTTGACGAAACCATCGACCGCATCCGGCACGGCCGCGTTCCATTTCGCGCCGCCAGCTTTTTTCGTCACACCGAGCGCGCTGGTGTCGATTCCGTTCCGCTGGTCGGTCTCGTCTCATTTTTTCTCGGCTTAACCATGGCTTTGCTAACCGGCTATCAACTTCAGCGCTTTGGGACTGAGCGGTTGATTCCCGGATTGGTGGCAATCTCTTTTACGCGAGAGCTGGGTCCGCTGATCACCGGAATAATGCTCGCCGCGCGAATCGGCGCCGCCTTCACCGCGGAACTCGGCACGATGCAGATTTCCGAGGAAGTCGAAGCGATCGAGGCGATGGGCATCGGGCCGCTGCGCTTTCTGGCAGCGCCGAGAATGCTGGCGCTTTTTTTCCTGATGCCGTGTCTTTCCACCGTCTCGAATATCGCAGCGATCGCCGCCAGCAGCCTGGTCTCGCGCGCCTACTTTCATATCGCCTTCGTGTATTTCGTCGATCTTGTGCGCGACGCTCTTCTTATCCGGGACATTATCACCGGCGTGTTAAAAAGTTTTATATTCGGCCTGCTAATCGGCGCGATTGCTTGTTACCGGGGCTTGACCGTGAAAGGCGGCGCGGCCGGCGTCGGAACCGCGACAACCTCGAGCGTGGTTACGGCGATTACGACCGTGATTGGATTCGATACGCTCTACAACATCGTTTACACCGTGTTTTTTCCCACGTGAGCGCGCCGCCTTCGTATGTAGTCAAGCTGTACGACATGGCGATGCAGTTTGACGAAAAAAAAGTGCTCGACGGGCTCTCGCTCGAGGTCAAGCCGCAAGAGCGCCTCGTGATCATGGGACAGAGCGGCAGCGGCAAGAGCACAATCTTGCGCCTGATCCTGGGAATTCTGCAGCCCACCTCCGGCTCCATTTTTTTCAAGCAGTTCGAAATTACACGGCTTTCGCGTCGCAAATTGCAGCAGATTCGCAGACACATCGGAATGGTCTATCAATACTCGGCCCTGCTCAGCTCGCGGAACGTGCGCGATAACGTAGCGCTGCCACTGGAAGAACTGACCACTAAATCGCGCAAAGAGATCGATGAGGTTGTCGATGAAAAACTCGAGCTGGTGGGAATGAGCAAGTCAAAAGACCTGATGCCTTCCGAGCTTAGCGGCGGCATGAAAAAACGCGTGAGCGTGGCACGGGCGCTGGTACTGGAGCCGGAATTGATTCTCTTTGACGAGCCGACGGCTGGTCTCGATCCGGTCATTGGCTCGGTGATCGATGAATTGATCATCAGCCTGAGCGAGAAATCCAAAGTGACATCGATCACCGTGACGCATGAAATGGACAGCGCATTTCGCATCGGCACGCGCATGGCTATGCTCTATCGAGGAAAGATCATTGAAGAGGCCGAGGCCGAGCGATTCAAGCAGTCGAAGAATCCGGTGGTCGCTCAATTCTTGAGCGGAAGCACCGAAGGCCCCATTCTAAAAGAGAGCGAAGATGCAATTGCAAAGAAATGAAATTTTAACGGGCCTCCTCGTAGTCGGCACGGTGGCAGTGATAACAGGCGTTCTCATCCTGCTCGGAGCGCCCGGGCTTTTCCGCCCGCTCGTGACCTACAAGATTTACTTCGACAACGCGGCCGGAATCAAACTTGGCGCGCCCGTTCTGTTGGCCGGTCGCAAGATTGGACAAGTCGAAAGATTGTATTCGCCAGTTTCGCGCGAAGAGGACCAGCGTGCACAAGAAGCCGGTACGGCGATGCATCCGCCCGATCCCAACGCGACGCCCACGCCGTCGGACGGCAAGCCGAAATTCGAGGCCCGCATCGATGTGCAGGTGGACAAGAACGCGAGGGTTTATCGCGATGCCAAACCGCGGTTGTTTACGCTGGGCTTGCTCGGCGAGATGGCGATCGACATTTCGCAAGGAACCGATGCGTCGGGTCGGGCAAAAAATGGCGAGATGTTCGCCGGCGAACGCGTTCCCGATTTTGGCGAAGCTGCCGCCAAAGTGCTCGAGATCATACAGCCGGTGGCGAGAGAAGCCACCGCCACTATGAAAGAACTCGAGACCACCGCGCAAAATCTCAATCAGCTTACGGATGAAAATTCCGACCTCACTCTCGCCATCGGCCAGTTCAAAACTTTCGGGGAGCATCTTGTTGATCTCACCGCGCCCGACAGCTCCCTCTCGGTTTCGCTCAAGAACATCGAGAAAGTCAGCCACGACCTTTCTGCCAACAACAACATTGAAATCTCGCTCCAGAACCTTCGCAATTCCTCCGAGAAATTGAAATCCACCGTCAACGATCTCGGCCCGGCGGGCCGCAACATCAAGGAATTCACGGAGACTGTGAAGACGCAGCCGTGGCGTCTCATTTGGCCAACCACGAAAAAATATCCTGAGAAGGAACAACCGCAGACCGCCGGGGAGCAAACAGTCACCGTCCGCAAGAGCGCAAAGACCAAACCCACACCTACGCCGGCGCGGCGAGCAAGCCGCGAATAACGCGCCTCCGCCGAGGCTCAGGCTGCTTTTCTGGCCAGGCGCACTCGCAAAAACTTCAAGACCGCGGTCTCGCTCGACCGTAAGTCACAACGACTTTGGGTAACGGCTTCTTCGGCTTTCTGCTTCAATCCTTCGATCGAATTCCCATCCAGATAAGCTTGGAGAATAGCCGGATGAACATAACATTTTCGGCAAATCGCTGGAGTATTGCCGAGCAGTTTTGAAACAGCGCCGATCGCCTCTTTAATGTTGGCCCTGGCCTGTTTCTTTGTTTTAAATGGATCGAGCACACTCAGCGCCATCGCCGCCAGGACCGTTCCTGCCCAAGTGCGAAAATCTTTGGCCGTGAAATCCTGGCCGGTCACCTCGCGCAAGTAATCGTTCACGTCCTGCGAAGTGATGTCGCGCACGTCTCCCTCATCATCGACATATTGAAACAATTCCTGGCCAGGCAAATCCTGGAACTTTGAGACGATCATCGCGATCCGCCTGTCGGTCAGATCGATCTGATGTTTGATCCCGCGCTTGCCGCGGAAACGAAACCGCAGTTGCGATCCCTTCACGTCCACATGTCGATCTTGCATGGTCGTTAGGCCGAAAGACTTGTTCTCGCGCGCATACGCTTCGTTGCCAACGCGAATGAGTGTTCGCTCGAGCAATTGCACCACGGTCGCCAGCGCTTTGTTTCGAGGCAGGCCGGGCAGAGCGAGATCTTTGTTCACGCGCCTGCGAATTTTCGGAAGCCCATTACCGAAAGCGATCATGCGATCGTATTTGTTTTCCTCCCGTACCTCGCGCCAGCGCTCGTGATAACGGTATTGCTTGCGCCCACGAGCATCGCGCCCTGTCGCCTGAATGTGACCGTTGGGCGACGGACAAATCCAAACGCTGATGTAAGCGGGCGGAATGGCCAGACGTTTGATGCGCAAAAGCCGTTGCTCGTCGCGGATCAACTTTCCTTCCGTATCGAAGTAATCGAAATCGTCACCTTTTAGTCTGCGCGTATAACCCGGCTGATTGTCGCTCACGTAGCGCAAACCGGCTTCTTCAGCCGCGTCGATTGGATCGCCAACGATCTTTAAATCGGCAACGGAGCCGGCGGGAGCCGAGCGACGCGGACGGGAAAGTCCGCGAGGGTTCACGCGCCGGGCGGTGAGTGAATCAATCTTCCTTTTCTCTTGACGGAGTTTTTTCGCGGACGCGTGCATTTATGTAACGGCGCTCTGCGCGCGATGCACTGACTGGCTGGCGGTCATAAGACCGTCGCTACAGTTACGGGCCGTAGCTTTTCGTGAACTTCTTCTTCGATTCTGACTCGCTCGGAGTGGAAGATGAAATTGGCTCGGAAGCTTTCGGTTTCTCTTCGGGCATTGTGGAAGAAGGTGCGGATGGCGGCGGTGGAGGAGCGGGTTGGGCGCCACCTTTGGGCGCCTGTCGCGCCACCTCGACATATGCCATCTGCAAATTTGAAAGGGCGCTGCGCAACACTGTTGTCTCCTCATTGGTCAGGTTGCCGCGCGTCTTTTCCTGAATCATGGCGAGCTGATCGATGAACATCTTGGCCAGCTCGAGGTTCACTTCCCCTTCCCCGGTTTTCGGGTTTGGAATTTGCCCGAGAAAAAGCGCAGCATTCTGCGCGTGCATCATTACAAACTCGATGAACCGCTGGGAAAGCTCGCCGCTTTGTGTGCTGGTCTGGACTTCAGCCATGGCTCAATTCTTTTTCGCGGCTGCGGCGTGATCTGGCGGTCGTACCGTTGCCAAAACATAAGGCTGATCGTGAAAATATTTTCCGGCCATTCGCTTGATGTCTTCGAGCGTAACCGCTTCCACATCGTGTTCGAGAGACTTGTAATGATTGAAGCCGAGCCCGTAAAGCTCATCGAGGGCGGACTGGTGACCGAATGAGTCATTGCTTTGATTCGCAATTTGCTGCTGGCCGATCAACTTTTTCTTGGCCCGGGCCAGTTCCTCATTCGTGAGACCTTCGCTTGCGAGTTTTCGAATCTCATCGAGCAGCGCAGTTTTTACTGGCTCGATCTTTTGCGGATCAGTCCCGAGATAGAAAGCGAAGAGCCCGGGCACAAGTCCCTGCATCTGACTGGCGCCGACGTAATACGCCAATCCCATCTGTTCGCGAATGCGGATGAAAAACCGCGAGCCCAGATCGCTGCTCGCTTCGTCGATGAGTTCGAGCGCATACCGATCCGGACTGAACATGTCCACTCCGCGATATCCGACCATGATCACGCCTTGCGCTTTCTCTTTTTGTCTCTCGACATTTGTTATCTGGCGCAACGGCGCCGCCGGATGGGCGTCCGTTAAGGCAAGCGCGCCTGACCTCAACTCGCCGAGGGTCTGCTCGAAGAGTTGTTTCACTTCCGCGGCTTTCACATCTCCAAAAACGGAAATAACGCCATTTTTCGCCACAAGATAACGATCCCGAAAATCGAGCAAATCTCTCTGCGTCAAACGTTGCACAGAATCGGGCGATCCATTCGCGCGCAGCGCATAGGGATGATGCGCGAAGAGTGCTGCGCGCAAGATATTGCGCGCAACGGCCGTGAGTTGTTCGTCTTCTTCTTTAATGCCGGCAATCTGAACTTCCTTTTCGCGCGCCACGGCTTTTTCCGGCATGGTCGCGTTTCGCAATACATCGGAGAGCAAGTCAACGCCCAGTTTCAGGTCGGCCTTGGTCAGGTGAAGCGAAACACCAAAGCTGTTATTACCCGCGTCGCTGCCGATGCTCCCGCCGACAGCTTCGATCTGATTCGCGATCTGCTCTGCCGTGCGCGTCTTGGTTCCTTTGAGTAATACTTTGGCCATCAATCGAGTGATGCCGTTGGTTTCCGGCGTCTCAGCCAGCAGCCCGCTGCGGAAAACAGCGGTCATCGAAACCAGCGGCAAACGTGCGTCTTCGCGCACGAGAATGCGCAAGCCGTTGGCAAGTTCGAACTTTTGAATTTCGCTCGCCGCGGCCACCTTCGCCGCCTCTGCTCTCGTGGCGAGCGATCCCCGTGGGTTGAGCGACACAACCGTCAAGTTGTCGCTCGTGAGATAGTTCGTGGCGACGCGGCGAATATCATCGAGCGTCACTTTCTGGACGGCCGCGAGATAGTCGCGACTGAAATTCAGATTCCGCGTCAGCAGCCAGTTCCCCCCGAGATCGGAGGCCTGGCCGCGCATCGTGGCCAGCGCATCGAGATGATGACTGAGTGAGATTTTCTTCGCCTTCATCAACTCCTCTGGCGTGACGCCGGCCTGTTTCACTTCATCGATGATTTGCAAAATCAGTTGCTCCGCGCCCTCGCGCTTTTTTGGATCGACCGTCGCATCAATGCCGAACAATCCCGGGTCGCCCGGCGTGTAGGAAAACGCCGAGACGCCAAAGGCCAGGCCAGCCTGCTCCCGCACGCGCCGATACAACCGCGAGCTGCGGCCATCACCCAAAATCGTCGAGAGCACGTCGAGAGCGGAAACATCCGGATGCGTCAGTTCGGGAATGTGCCAGGCTAGCGAGAGACGCGTTAGCTCGGTAGCAAACTCGTTGTGTACTTCACGCCGGCCCATCTGCGGCGGTTCCTCAGGAATGAAGACCGGTTTGAGTGATTTCTCCGGATACACATTGAAGAAGTCGGCAAGCTGCTCGTGCACTTTTTCTGGATCGACATCTCCCGCCACGACGAAGGTGAGATTATTCGGGACATAGCGCGCTTTGTAATACTGCATCACCTGTTCTTGGGTGAGCTGGTTATAGATTTCCATCTGCCCGATGACCGGCAACCGGTACGGATGCCGCTGATAGGCCGTGGCAAAAAGAAGTTGTCCGGTCATTCGGTCGGGATCATCGAGATTCATCGCGAACTCGCGCCGAATCACTTCCTGTTCTTTCAAATATTCCGCCGGCGGCAATGTCGAATTCATCATCGCGTCGGCCAAGACATCGAGCGCGGTGCCAACGCCGTCTCTTGGAACGTCGATCCAGAAAACGGTGCGATCGAATGATGTGTAGGCATTAATGTAACCGCCCACGTCCTGGATTTTTTGCGCGATCGCGTTGGTCGTTCGCGTCTTCGTCCCCTTGAAGAGCATATGTTCGAGAATGTGGGACAGGCCCGCGCCCAGATGCTCGTCTTCACTCACGCTGCCGGTGGCGCACCAGGCCTGCACGCTTGCCACCGGGGCACTGTGATCTTCCTGCACAATCACGGTCAAACCATCCGGCAGGACCCATTTCTGTGCCGAACTGGGAGGAAAAGTGATGACCGCCGAATCATCACTGGCTGCGGCTTTTAAATTGGCGGTGCTAAACATAATTGCCATGACAAGCGCCAGGCCCGGTCCCGGCAACCGCAGGATCATAACGATTTTGGCGCATGCACACCTGGCGGCCCCGCGACCGCAGGAGCAATTGGTTTTGCGGGCGCGAACGGCTTTACGAACGCCTCCTCGAAATCGTAAACATTCTTGAAGTCCTCCAGTGAATCTTCCTCGGTTTTTCCAAAAATTCCGGCCCCGATCAGATTGAAAACCATGTGCCCGATGTCCTCGCAGCAGTGGATTCCCCAATTATCGAACACCGTGATCACCATCGGCCCGAACTCCTTGAGCGCGTACTGCCGAACGCCGTCGAGCAGTTCCGGACCGGCCACATGACGCACGGTGGCGCCTTTGATCTTCTTCTGCTGTTTAGTGGTGAAATCGAGTGCGTCGCGCAAAAAAATATACGCCTCCCGCTGATAACGTGAGTCGCTGGACACGATGGAATCGAGAGCTTCGGCAAATCCAATTTTCTGCATGAGAATAAAAAAAGACGCGGCTTAGTCGCGCGGCTTATGATACTCAGCAACCGCGCAACGAGCAACTGCTACGCTGACCAGCCAATAACTCGCTCAAAACTTTTTCGTCTCCCCGAGATGGCGCGAAGTCCGACGTAATTGATCGTGTTCTAAGCGATTCGCGTATTCGACCTTTCAGTTTTGAAATTGTTCTTCCATCGCGTCGAGATAAACCGAGAGCGCGTCCCGACGCCGCGGGCGCGCCTCATTCCGTCCTTGAACCGCTTTGAGGTAATCGGCAAATGCCCCACTTTTTGTTTTGGATTGCGTCGCTTCGAACCAGTTCATGTAGTCGTCGATCTCGGTCATGCGAGTGGTGAGTTTTGCACGATTCGCTTGCAACTGTGCGAGACGCGCGGTCAGTCCTTTCCGTTTGCCCTTTACCAGAAGCGACGCGATTTGCTGATATTCCTGCACAATCGGCCGCAGGATCGGATTCGCCCGCGCCGCGAGCAAGAGCAACTCCTGGCTTAAGGCGGCGATCGCCGCGATCTCCACGGGCAAAATCTTTCGCTGCGAAAGATCGTCGAGCTGCACCATTCTGGTTGGACGCCCGGGATCCGAAATTCGAACGCACAACAACTCGCCCAGACGTCGTTCGGTTTCGGCAAAGGTGAGCAACTGATAACTCTGAGTGGCACGCAGTCGAGCCACGCTTGAACGCCAGGTTTTCTCCGCGCCGCCGTCCAATGTCGGAAACTGCGCCCTCAAATCGGCGAGCGGATCGGTTGAGGAGCGCGATAGATTGTCGATGTAGCGCACCAGCTGCTCAGGCCCGCCCGTTGCATCGACTAGCAACTGCACAAGCGCAAACGAGTAAGCGCGATAAAGCAGTCGTGCGGGAGAATCGAGTTCCGAAATTCTTCCCCCCCGGAGAAGTTCTTCCAGTGGGATGATCTTGTCCGGGAGGAGAAGGGCCTCGACCAGCGGCCCGCGATCACGGCCGGGCGTGAGCGCCAACGCGCCATCGAGCAACCAATCCGGCGGCTGCACGTACCGCGTGCCCGCAGCGATGTCCGGTTGGTTTCGATAAATCATTTCCAGCAGAATCGCCTGCAGCAATGCACGCTCGACCAGCGAGCCATCAACATCTCGAGCGATGGTCAAATCGAGCTGTAACTTCAGACCAAATCCGGTTTGGCTGAAACGCAATCCGGCCGCCGGTATTTTAGGTAGGTTCGCCTGCGGCAATTGCAAATTGATAATCACGGGCGTCTTCCAGCGATCAGGCCGGCGCAGGAGGGCAAGGAAATTTGCTTTGGTCCGCTCCGCCAGCTCCGAAACCGCGCCCCGCGACGCGGCATCGGCACCGTAAATAATAAATTGCTGCGAAGGGCTTACGCTCCGCGCCGGAGGCGCTGCGTGGACCGATTGAAGGGCAAAGATCAACACTATAAAAATCGCGCGGCAATTCACTTTCATCTAGATGCTCGCGGATGATACTCGGGAAGGAAGCGCGATGGCGAGTAAACTCGTCAGCGCGTCAGTTGTCACTATCTACGAAACTCTGGCCATTTTGAGGTGTGTAATTTACGGACAACCCAAAAAATCTATGAATAAAAAAGCTATACTTTTCTTAAGCGCTTTGGCGGCGGTGGCGCTGGCGGTGCCGCTGGCCATGGCCGATCCACCCAGCGGGCGCAGCGGCGGCGGGCACTTCGGGCGCGCGCCTACGCGGGGGGCATTCGCAACGACTCGCGGCGGTGCGGGAACATTCCGTCAGGGAGGATTCAATCACTGGAATGGCAATCGGTGGAGTGGTGATTGGCGGCACCGCGGACATTTCCATGGCGGTGACCGCTTTATCTTTTTCGGCGGGTTTGGTTACCCGTACTACTACGGATATCCTTATTACGGTTACTATCCGTATGATTACTACGGTTATGGCTATGGATACGGCTATCCCTACGGGTATTCCGCTCCTTACGGGTACGATTATGATAACTACAACGAGCCAGCTTACGGATATGACTATCGTGATCGTTCTCGCGGAGGGTCTTCAGTCATTACCCTCCAGCGCCAACTGGCTCAAGCGGGTTACTATCACGGCGCCATTGACGGAATTATGGGACCAGAAACCCGTCGAGCGATGCGCGCCTACCAACGTTCGCCCGGCGCACTGAGTGCCCGCTAATTACGAATCCCGGTTGTCGATTCTTGAGGTTGGTGTTGACCGGTGGGCTCGCGGGGCGAAAGGGCGGGCCTGCCGGTCGCTCCTATTGCGGCGGGCGCGCTCAGCAAAACATGCTTTTCGTGAAATTCGATTGCGCCCATTTTAGCGACTAGTTTCTGCTCTCGCTGGAGCGCCGACCAGAGATCGGCGAAAATAATATCCATGAACTGCATGATCTCTGGAGGGAATGGAAGGCGACCGATATTGCCTCCTTTGTTCGAGACGACCACCTTCCCTTCGCCGGCGTGTGCCGCGTAAGCGGAGGCCGTGTAAAGCGAATACCCAAAAAGGGCGCGTTCGGCCGTCACGGTAATACCGCCTTCGCTGAATCCAACGATGGCCCGCTTGAAATTTAGCAGCGGCTTGTTTAAAGCGGTTTGCTTGCTTTTCAACGTGTAGGCAAGATAAGCATTCACCTGCTCCTCCGTGTAATCGAGCTGAGCTGGCCGGTGCAAATAGATCGCGTTTTCCAAGTCGAAATTGATCTGCCGCGGTGCAACATCTTTGGCCGCCGATGGGACATCCGGTGGCAGAATCATTTGAATCACTGCGGCTGCCGCGCACGCGCCGATGAGCAACTTGCAAGTCGTGAAAAACAGACGGCGGTATGCCATCCTTTGTGGGTTTAACATCTTCCGAACATGACGCTGCGTGTCCTTCACCTCTTTCTGCCGCAACGTCTCCGACGCGACGGCGGAACGGTCGAGTCGCGCCCCGCAGCGATGACAATAAACGCGCTCCGGCTCGTTCTCGTGCCCGCACTCGGGACAAACCAGTTTGGTCATGCGGTTGGTTCTTTCCCTGGCTTGTTCGTCGTAGTCGATGTTGCAGGCGGAGCCTTCGCAGCCGCCTCTTTCGTGGCCGGGGCGGCAGCGGTGGCAGGCGCATCTTTCTTGGCCGCTTCTTTGTACGAGCTACTTCGATAATCAGTGGTGTAGAAACCAGAGCCCTTGAAGATCAATCCAGCCCCTGTGCCAAGAAGGCGCTTCACCTTCCCATGTCCCCATCTCGGCAGCCGACAAAGCTCTTTCGGACATTCGCGAAATGGTTTGTCGCGCATGGATTGAAATGCCTCAAAGGTCTGGTCGCACTTTGCACAGGAATACTCGTAAGTGGGCATGGAAGGAAACAGCCGCGGAAGTCTGCATGAAAGCAAGCACAATTCAAGCCGAAGGCCCGGAACTGTATCAGTCTCACATCTAAGCGTCATACGCGGTACGTTTGTAGAGTAGTGTCTGTGAAGGGAGGCAAGTTTCGTCAGGAACGGCATTTTGAAGCACGGGCCGCATGCTACAAACAGGGGCACCTGCTGCGCTACCGGCCAATCAAACTGATATATTGCATGCGGGCGGCCGTTCCTTGACTTTACCCGCTTCGAACGTTAACAGAATCCGTTTCGAAGAATCCTATGCCTCGTTTGTTTCTGCAAATTTCATTGATGCTCATTTTCACGGCTGGGACTCTTTTTATGGGTGGCTGCGAAGAAGACGCGCGCTTCGCCGCCCAAACCCAATATTTAGGGGGCATCTACGGAACAGCGGCGACGGCCGGTGCGCCGCAGGACACGGTCTCATACTGGGATGGGGACGGGATTGGGGGGAAACCCTCGATCAAGATCAGCCTTGGAGAGCAGCGCGCGTATTTTTATAAGAGCGGAATGCTCGTCGGCATCTCCCAACTTTCGACTGGTCGCGAAGG
>DATMPQ010000200.1:0-6541 GCA_035567015.1 Chthoniobacterales bacterium
CGCAGCGACGCGTCGGAACACGTTGATAGCGCCCACGCCAAATTGTTTAACGTCGAAACGGAGCGCGGAGCGATTTCCAACGCAGTTTCATAATGTGCGATCGCTTGGCCAATCTCCCCTTTGCGCAGAAGCGCATCCCCGAGGATCGTATGCGCCTCCGCGTCGTTCGGTTGGATCGATAATGTTCTTTGCCAATGCGCAATGGCTTCGTCGATCCGGCCTTCCTGGAGCAGTGCGCTGCCGAGATTATAATGGCCGTCGGCGTAATCGGGCCGTAATTCCACCGCTCTCTCGTAATGCGCGATCGCTTCGTCCACGAGTTTTTTGCGGAGAAAAGCGTTGCCAAGGTTGTTATGAACGAGAGCGCTGCCGAGATTATAATGGGTCTCCGGGTTGTTGGCCCTGATGTTGAGCGCTGTTTGAAAATGCGAGATTGCTTCGTCCAATTCACCACGTCGCAAAAAAATAAATCCTAGGTTGTTGTGAGCGACATCGTTGTCCGTGGTGACGGCAAGCGTATGAGTCCAAAGCGTTTCACTATTTTCCCAATACGAGGTTTGGATCCATGCGCTCCATGTCAAAGCGGTAATCACCACTGCTGTCGCGACACTTAAAATCTCCCGGCGGCGTCGCCAGGAGGCCGAAAGATCGGCGATCGCCCAGGTCAGCATAAGATAGAGGCCGATTTGCGGAAGGTAAGTATAACGATCAGCCCGCGCTTGTTCTCCCACCTGCACCAAGCCTATCACCGGCACGAGCATTCCCAAATACCAGAACCAGCCAGTGATAAGGTAAGGGCGTTTTCGCCGTAATGCGATCACTGTCGTAGTGATGGTGATGAGGAGCGCCAGCGCCAGGAGGACTTGCCAAAAAAGCAGGCGATTGCCGGGATGAGGATAGAAAACCGCTAGTTTTACTGGCCAAAGCATCTGCCAGATGTAGACGACGCAGGTAATGATCGCGTTATTGGCTCGCCAGGCGAAAGGTAATTGGTCGATCGAACCAGCGGCTTGCCTTTGCACAAGCAACGTCGCCAGGCAGGATACGGCAGAAAGCGCAAGAAGCGGAATCTTTTCCACGACCAAGTTCGACCAGCTTTGTCTTTCGACTCGCTCTCTGTCTCCGGATCCGCCAAAGGACGGATTCGCCGTGGCGAACCTCTGATCTCTGATCCACCAACGGACGGATTCGCCGTGGCGAGCCCCTGACCTCCGATCCGCCAACGGACGGATTCGCCGTGGCGAACCTCTGATCTCTGTCCTCTGTCCTCCGATCTCTGTCCTCTGTCCTCTGTCGAGCGGCCAGTAGTCCAGAAGCAAAAGTACAAGGGGCAGTGTCACTAGCATCGGCTTGGACACGAGGCCAAGGGCGAACAAGGTCAACATCGTTATGTAACGCGCGGGTGATGGCTGTCGCGCATAACGCACGTACGCGCCGAGCGTCAGCATGAAGAAGACACCGCTAAGCACATCTTTACGCTCTGAAATCCACGCGACCGATTCCACATGTAAGGGATGAATCGAAAAGAGCGCGGCAACAAAAGCGCTTGGCCAGACACTGCCAGTCCGGCTCGGACCACCCGTCATGTCGCGAAGCACGAGAAAGAGCAAGACGACCGCAATTGTCTGAAGAAAGACATTCGTGAAATGATGTCCGCCGGCATTGAGCCCGAAGAGCTGGCAGTCGAGCATGTGAGAAATTGTCGTCAGCGGATGCCAGTTCCTCGCGTGGCTGTGCCTGAACGCCCAAATGATTCCGGGCAATGTGAGGCCGCCGGTTATGACCGGGTTTTGATAGACGTAGACGTGATCGTCGAAGTTAACGAATTCGTGGCTAAGCGTTTGCCCGAAAACCAGCCACGTGCTTGCAACCAGAAAAAGGCAAACGCCAAGACTTAGCGCGCGAGTATCGGCTGCTTTTCTGCGACGAGCTTTCGCCATCAATCGTCGTTAAGCAAGAGGCCGAACCAGTCCCCAGCGGGCGAAACGGAAACGCGCGGCGGTGGCCAGACAACCAAGTCCGTAACGCACGCTTCTTGGGAAATTAATCGACGACGCCTCCGGCAAATACCGCGCCGGACAGGTCACTTCGCCAATACCGCCGCCTAAGGAGATCACTTGCGCAAGAATCTGGTTGTCGAAAACGAAATCGTCCGAGTTTGCTTCCAGTGGAAGCCGTTTAAGCAAACTGCGCGCATAAGCGCGATAACCGGTATGATATTCGGAAAGCTTCGCGCCGAGCAAAAGATTCTCGGCCAAGGTTAGAAACCGGTTCGCGAGGTATTTCCACCAGGGCATGCCCCCGCGCAGCGCCCCGCCGCCAAGAATGCGCGAAGCCAGCACGCACGGGTAAAGCCCGCTTGCCACCAGCGACGCCATCGCGGGAATGAGTTGCGGCGTGTACTGGTAATCGGGATGAATCATGATCACGATGTCCGCGCCTGCGGCCAGCGCGAGCCGGTAGCATGTCTTTTGATTCGCGCCATAGCCGCGGTTAATCGGGTGCACTTCCACTTGCACGCGATCCAGCGTGCGCGCGATCGCCACGGTTTCATCCTGGCTCGCGTCGTCGACCACGATGACAAGATCGACCATCTCATGCGCCATCACTTCGTTGTAAGTCTGGCGCAAAGTGCGCGCGGCGTTATACGCCGGCATCACTACGACGATCTTCTGGCCACTGAGCATCGATTTTCGGTAGGTTCGAATTCCCGCCGCGCACCATCGGCACTTCTCGTTCTCTTATCAACTCGGCGCCGGGATTGTCGATCTTGTGGTTGCAAGACGGGACTCCTCTCCGCACCTTCCCGCTTCGATGATCATCTTCTACGATCCGGATTGTCTCAATTACTCCGCGCCGGGGCATCCGGAGCATCCGCAAAGAATTGCACGCACCGTGCCGTTGCTGAAAGATCGACATCCTGATTGGGAGTGGCGCGAGCCACGCGTGGCGAACGAGGCAGCGTTGCTGCGTGCGCATTCGCCTTGGCACATCGAGCGAATTGCAAAGGCCTCTGAAGATTTCGACCTCGACACACCGGTTTATCCCGACATCGAGAAGTACGCCATGAAATCCGCCGGCGCGGCCATCGGGGCGGCGCGCGCGGCCTTGACCGGCGAGCCCGCTTTCAGTTTGATGCGACCGCCGGGACATCACGCGACTCCGGATCGCGCGATGGGATTTTGTTATTTTAACAACATTGCGATTGCCGCACTCGACGCTTTGGAAAATGGGGCGGAGCGAGTTGCCATTTGGGATTTCGACGCCCATCACGGCAACGGGACTGAAGAGATTGTCACGCGCAACCCGCGAATCGCGTTCGCCTCGATCCATCAGTTTCCGGCGTATCCTGGAACCGGCGTAAATTCGTTCGCCAACATCGACAATTACCCGATCGCGCCCTCTACACCGCGCCGTGTTCATGTCGAGGCAGCGAAACACGCGCTGGAAAAACTTCTCGCGTTCAAACCTAATCTCCTGCTCGTGTCCGCCGGCTTTGACGCTTACGCGCGCGATCCGATTATGCAGATGACGCTGAAGCCCGAAGACTTCGGCATGTTCGGCGCGTGGTTGGATGATATGACCATTCCCGCCGCCGCGGTTCTTGAGGGCGGCTACAGCGATGACTTGCCGCAATTAATCGATGCCTTTTTGACGAGCTGGAGCTTGTAGTAACGGTGGTTACTGTGGTAACGGCGTCGCGCCGGAGCCCCGTTGCATCTCGATCATTTGAAGCAGATCCGACGCGGCCTGTTCAATCTCGTCATAGCTGTATTGAGCGGCCCTGCTTTTCACGGCAAGCAGAGCGCAGCGATGAACACTTCCGAAATCGCCGCAGGGAAATTTATATCTTGCTTTTGTCGCCTCGGGGCGGTCTTCGTCGATTCCCAAGTGCCATTTCGCATACTCTTCGAATCCGTGCAGCCGGATGAATTCATTCTCTTCCTCCGGTGAAGGTTGATGCTGGCCCCACGCACCCTTCTTATCAACGATCACACGGCCTCGCTGGATAAGTTCTTTACACGATTCGAGCGCTATCTGATTCAATTTTGTAGCATGACCTGCTCGGCCCCGAGATAGTTGAGGCGTTGTTGCTACTCGCTCTTTAAAAGCCGCGGCCGTCTTGTCATGGGCCGGCAAAGCCGCGCAGAAAAGTGCGAAGCTGCTCACGAGAAAGACGCACTTTATTTTTTGAACGATCAATTTCATGAGCCGGCGCGCGGCCAGATATTGCAAACTTACGGTGAGTGCCTCAACTAAAATCGGGCCAACGCGGCATGGCCGCCACCGGACAATCAGCAACGGACCGCAACCTGAACTTGATTTTAAGTTCACGGTTGGCGATTTCTCGGCTTAGGCGAATATTCGACCGCAAATTGGCCCCAGTTCAGGTCGGCATTTCGTTGGATTAGCGCTCGCGATTGTTGCACTGCTAGTGAATAGTTCGCGACCGTAGATCGGGCTGTAGTTCAGCTTGGTAGAACGCTTGAATGGGGTTCAAGAGGTCGTGGGTTCGAATCCCGCCAGCCCGAGAAGATTCATCCGCCACAGATTTACACGGATGAAAACACAGAAAAAAATCTGTGAAAATCTGTGGTCATCTGTGGCTAAATTCGCTGTGTTAATTGCGGGCTTGTTCGTTCCGCCTTAGCGTCCGCGCCTATGTTAAGCGCGGGAATCGTCGGGTTGCCGAACGTCGGCAAGTCCACTCTTTTCAATGCGGTCACCCGAACGCACAAAGCGCCGGCGGAGAATTATCCTTTCTGCACAATCGATCCCAATGTCGGCATCGTGACCGTTCCTGACCCGCGCCTTGCAAAGCTCGCGGCCATGTCTCATTCGCAGAAGATCGTTCCAACCGCGATTGAGTTTGTCGATATTGCCGGTCTGGTCAAAGGCGCGAGCGCAGGCGAAGGCTTGGGCAATCAATTTCTCCATCACATCCGCGAGGTGGATGCAATCGTGCAGGTGGTGCGCTGTTTCGAAGACAGCGATGTTCATCATGTCAGCGGAACGATCGATCCGATTCGCGACATCGAAGTGATCAACACCGAGCTTGTCCTGGCCGATCTGGCCTCGCTCCAGAAACGTCACGATCGCCTGCAAAAGGAAGTTCGCGCCGGCGACAAAACCGCAAAAGCACAAAGCGCGATCATCGATAAATTATTGCCACATCTCAATCTCGGGAAACCGGCCATCACTGCGGACTTGACGCCCGAAGAAAAAATCATTGCCCGCGATTTCTTTTTGCTGACCTCGAAGCCGACCCTCTTCGCTAGCAACGTGGCCGAGTCCGATGTCGCGGCCATCGCTCTAGCCGCGGCCACTGACTCCGGCCCGAAAGCGGCGATCAAATCTGCCAAAACCGGGGCCAGCGACCCCGGCTACAGGGCCGCGCGATATGTCGATGCAATCGAAGATTATGCGCGACATCATTTCGCAACCGAAGCGGTCGTCATCAGCGCACAGATCGAAAGCGAACTCGTCGATCTTAGCGAGAAGGAAGCGATGGAATATTTGCGCGGCCTCGGCGTCGAAGACAGCGGCGTGCACACGCTGATTCGGGCGGTCTATCACCTGCTCGGCTTGCGCACCTTCTTTACGACCGGAGAAAAAGAAACGCGTGCCTGGACCATTCACGCAGGCGAAAAAGCGCCTGCGGCAGCCGGCGCGATCCATTCGGATTTCGAGCGCGGCTTCATCGCGGCGGAGACAATTCAGTATGATGATCTCGTTGCGCTCGGTTCCTATGCGAAAGCGCGCGAAGCGGGCAAGCTTCGTATTGAAGGAAAAGATTACGTCGTGCGCGATGGCGACGTGATCCTGTTTCGCTTCAACGTTTGAGCTGTAGTGGCGGCCGTGCCGGCCGCAATCCGCAGTTTTGCAGGCGGCACGCCTGCCGCTACAAATTCGCCGAGGGCGCCGAAACGGGCGGCCCGGCGGTCCGTCCCTACCAATGATTGCCGCTGTTACGTTGCGTCGTACAGAATCCGTCCGCAGTTCTCGCAGCTCACGATTTCCTTTCCCGCTCTCACACGCATCGCGGTGTCCGCGGTCACTTTCATGTGGCAACCAGTGCAAACATCGTGTTCGAGCGCGACCACAACCGCGTCGCCCTTGCTCGTGAAAAGACGCTCGAAACGACTCAGCAAATCTTCGTCGATCTTGCCGGCGAGCTCCGCGCGCTCCTTGGTCAGGTCTTCCAGCCGGGCCTGCAAAGTTTTTGATTTAGCTTCGAGGTCCGCCATTTGCCGCGAATTGGATTCTTTTGTGGTCGCGGCTTTTTTTTCCTCCGCAGCAAGCTCGGCTTTGATCTTGTCGGCTTGCTCCATCAGTTCGAGCTCTGCGTCCTCGATTTTGCTGATTTCACTCTCGTAACGCTGAATTTCGTGGCCCATCGCCTGAAACTCATCGTTCTTCCGCGTTTGATATTGCTGGGTCTTGAGCCGGGAAACACTTTCCGCGCGCGTCCCCACATCGAGCTCGAGCTTCTTGCGATCGAGCTCGACCTGTCGCCCCTTGTGCTTGAGCGCTTCGACAC
>DATMPQ010000201.1:0-9837 GCA_035567015.1 Chthoniobacterales bacterium
AGCGCCACGAACCCGAATCCACCGACCTGCGGCGGCACATGGACAAGTAACCCGGGCGATAGCTCTGTACCACCAAGCACCATCCCATCTTACATAACCGTCATCGTCGCCAGTTCGATAACACAATCGGGTCCAACGATCTCGGGCAACATTTCAGAGCTGGTGATCGTTCAAATCGATCCAAGCTACGACCGGAATCCGGGTCACGCTGGAACCGGCACGGTAGTAGCAGTGAGCTGCCACTAGCGGCAAAGAACTCCGCCGAGCGGCCCCGCGGCTGCCGGGTTCCGAAAGCATTCGGGGCTGGCCAGGTTAAGAAGCTCGGCGGAGTCTCTGCTCAACTCGGAACGCTTCGGAACACCAGCGGGACGCGCGGGAATGAATTCGTCGATACCTGTTCCATCGGCAGAGTTTCATTGTCATCATCATTTGTGTCGGCCGAATCACCATCTTCATTCGTGTCGGACGGCGGCGCGACCGCCCGCAATTCTTCTTCCTGTAACTTGTCGTAACGCTGGCGAACCTCGGCCGGGATTTTATCGAAATCTTCCTTTGTCTCGACCGGACCGCTAAAGAGCAGTTTGCCTTGCGGATCTTTCGCGGTAAGCAATTTCTTGCCATCAACGGTCTCCAGTTTCATCTCGCCTTTATCATCGGAGAAAACGATCTGCGCTTTGCCGATGTCAATTTTGGTCGTCTTTAATCCGCCGTCCTCATTGGTTGTGATGTTCCATCGACCGGCGGCACGGCGCGCTTCTTCCACTGCCCGCCTCGCTTGCTCGCGGGCCTGATCACGCGCACGCATCGCTTCTTCACGAGCTTTCACCACGGCGTCGTGAATCATTCCCTTTTGAGCGCCCAATTGCTCTTTCAAGTTCTCCATTTGCTCTTTGAAGTCGCCGTTCATTCCAAAATCGCCGAATGGGAAATCTTCGTGCCGATGACGACCCGGACCGAACTCACGGCGCTGTGGCACTTCCTTTTTCGTCAGTTTGACGGTGATTTTCTGCTCCTGACCTTTGCGCAATACCGTGAGCGTGACGTTTGTTCCTTCTGAATAGCTCCGCACGAGCTTTGACAGCTGATCCGGCTCAGTCAGGATCTGGTCGTTCAACATTTTCAGAATGTCGTTTTGCTGCACGCCCGCGGCCGCAGCCGGACCGTCGGGAACAACGTAATCGACCACCAGCCCGAAGCCTTTTGCCAAACCGAGCTGTTCACTGACGACGCTCGGAACCTCGGATGTTTCGACGCCGAGAAATGTCACAGGAACCTTCGGCATTTTTTCATGTCGATCCGGCGGAATCGGTGGAGCCGGAGGCGGGGGTGGCGAAGGTGGAGTTTGCGCAAAGCCTGCAATGGGCAGGAGCGCGATGGTAGCGATGGTAGCGATGGATTTTGTATTCATAGGTTGTTGGTTGGTTGAATTTTGAGAATCATTGGCCGGAAACAGGAATGAGCTCGACTTGTTCGCTCGGATAAGAAACACGCAACGAGGCGCCGGTGGCGGCGTTACGCCATTGCAATGTCTCGTGCGTTTGATAGCGCACGCGGCGCATTGGCTGGCCCAAGCGATCGGCAAAGTGCAAGCCTTCGTCCCGCGTATTGTAAACCACTTGGGTGAAACCGGAAGGCACGAGCTGGTTATTGATCGCGCCGGGCTTGACGCGCGGCGCCGTAGTAAGTGACGCGACTGGCGGGATTTGTTTCGCCGGACGTTTGATCTCGATGCGGGCGACGATCAGCAACACCGCCGCCGCTGCGAGCCCCAGCCCGAGTGAGACCCAGTTGACTCGGAAGCGCTCGGGACGGACAACGTTATCGGCGGATTCATTTTCCTTTGTAACATCAGCCAGCGCACGCTCAATCCGCAAAAAAAGGTCCGGTGAAGGCGGCCTCGGTCGCAGTTTCTTCAGCTCGTTCTCGAGTTCAGAAAAATCGTTCATTGCGGTTGCAAGCTTTTCTTCAAAGCGACTAACGCGTAACGATAACGCGAGGCTGCCGTGTTTTGCGAAATGCCGAGAGCCGTTGCGATTTCTGCGAAAGTCAATTCATCCCAGATTTTCATGACGAGCACCTCGCGTTGATCGAGTGGAAGACGCTCGACTGCGGTTGCCAGCGGCCGTTGCGAATCGTCAAGCTGTTCAAACTGCGGTTCGACCAATCCAGCAGTTTCGGAAGAAGCATCTGCTTCGCGCCGGGCGCGCCGGCTATCGCGCCGGACAAAATCGAGGGCGATGGAGCGCACCGTAGCGTAAAGCAGGGCGCGGTTCTCAATGTTATGGTTGCGCCGCCAAAAGCGAACGAACGCTTCCTGAACAACGTCTTCGGCGTCAGCCGATGAGCGCAGCCACTGCCGCGCGAAAAGGAGCAAACCGGGAGCAAACTGGGGAAAACAAACTTTCCAATCTTCATGAGTGGCGACATTGTCCATGACCTATTCACGGTCTTTTATAATCAAGACGCCGCCAACTGAGGATTTTGTCTAAATCGCGCAATGTTTTCCGCTGCAGCCGCTGGTCGCCGACCGCGGCCACGGCGCAGTTGGAGCCGAGGTCAGCGACCTCGGCTCCAAATTTTCTTGCTCCCGCAAGTCGCGACTGACAAAACACCAGTTATGAACTGGTTAGCTATTATTTGCGCGGCAGTCGCCTACTGGATTTTGGGTTGGCTTTGGTATTCAGTTTTGTTCGGCAAGATCTGGGTCGCCGGGTTGGAACAGCATGGCGTGAAACCCGAAAAAGGCGGCATGGCGCCGAAGATGATCGGCACTTTTATTGCAAATCTTGTCGCGGCCGTCATCATGATGCGGCTCATCGCGCGGACAGGGATCGTGGATTTGGCGCATGGGTTGAAGCTGGGAGCCGGCGTTGGCGCCGGTTTCTCCGCCACGGCGATCACCATTCAGTATCTTTGGGAATCGAAACCGTTTAAGGTCTGGTTAATCGACGCCAGTTATCACTTCTTTGGTTGCATTCTTCTCGGCGCGATTCTTTCGGCGTGGCATTAGAAAAATTGTAAGGCGTTTCTGGGAAGCGTCATTTCGGCGCGCCGTCTGACACAGCAGGCCTACAATGTTAGATCCGACCCGCTTCGCGCCAAGAGGCAGGCGGTTCGGCGACATCTATTTTTTCGGAATAGCACGCAGGATCAGGTTGCCTAACCAGTCCGAGTTCGCGATGCCCGCACGGTAGGCTTGCAGCGATTCGACGGAAGAATTGACCCGCAAGTTGCTATAGGATTGATCGAGGTTCTGCCAGCGCTCATGCCAGTAAACCGCGGCTTTAACGCGCGGATACCGCGTCCGAAAAAGTTCCAACCCCTGTCTGATCCATTCTGGCTTGTGGAGTCCTGGCTCATTGACAGCATACGGAAATTCGCCGGTTGCCCATTCGGCGATCATGATTGGTTTGTTCGGATCGAGTCCGCACATCTCCTGATACGGCCAATCCACGAGCGAACGAATACCCGGGTTTGGTTCGTCTTTGAATTGCTGGCCGTAAACACTCAGGCCTAACCAATCCACATACTCGGACCCCGGATAGTAAGACGGCGCAAAATTCCACGTATCCATCGGATACGAATAATTATTCGAGTGAAACATCCACTTGATGTTCGACGCGCCGCGGGCGCGGGCGCGGTCAACCACGTGGCGGTAAGCCGCCTTGAAATGCTCCGGGCCTTTCCAAGTTTCCTCGTCCTCAATCCATTTGTCGCCGCCGTAATAAACGCCTGACCACGGAAACCAGTCGCCGTTCATCTCCACGCCGAAAGCGACGATCATGGGGTGACCGAATTCGCGCGCGGCATCGGCCCACTTGTCGATGTACCCGTCCCATTTGCCGGCGGTAATATCGTTCAGATTGAATCTATCGGGACCGTGATTCTGTTCGTACGGTTTGTCCCACGGCGACCAAAAGACAAGCGGCAATGAGCCGTGCCGCCACTCGACATTCAAATTCGCGGTAGGAAAAGTTTGTTCACCCCAGTAGCTCGACGACGCGATGATGGCTTGATGTTTGCCGACCATCGACTCGAAATCCTCGATCATCTCCAGCGTCACGTCGTCCTCCTCGTCACCGAAATCCATGAACGCGCCCGTGTACGCGCCGTGTTCCGGAATCACGACCTCAACCGGTCCATTTGGATCGATAGGTGACGACGTTGTCGCTTTCTCGCACGAAACCAATCCGCAGCAGGTGATGAAGAAAATGACGAATGACAAATGACGAATGACGAATGAATGCAAAACGCTGAAATGACGAAGGTTCAACCGGACTATGCTCTTCATCATTCCGATTTCGTCATTCCTTCGTCATTCGTCATTCGTGCTTCGACATTTCTCCGCACCTTGTTCACACCCGCACCGGCACACTGGCGGTGCGCTCGAGCTTGCCCCAGCTCACCCAGGCGCCTTTCACAGCCCGCAGGATCGCTTTCCAGATACAATAGCTGAGCATCGGGCGATAGATCAGGCGCATCGGCAAAATCCGCCAGGCGCGCACGATCGGCTCGCGTTCCAAAATGCAGGCGAGGGTGGCCAGAATGACATCCATCGACAGGAAGGTGATCACGAATGGCATGACCGCGCGCCATGCGCCAAATGGAAGCGAGGCAAACAAAAACAAATCCACCATCGGCGTGACGGCCACGAGGACGATTTGGAAAAACCAAACGCTCGGCAGACTAAACCAGCCGAGGGCGCGATATTTCCGGTTGAAGACCATGTCGCGATGCTTCCAAAGACATTGCAACGTACCATATGCCCAACGAAAACGTTGTCGCGCCAGCGTGGCCACGCTTTCCGGCGCTTCCGTCCAGGCGATCGCGCCCGGCACGTAAACGATCCGTTGCCGATGTTTGTGCAACGAGAGGGTGAGATCGGTGTCTTCGGCCAGCGTCTGCAAACTAAGTCCACCCACTTGATCGATCGCATCCTTGCGGATGGCACTGATCGCGCCGGGCACGACCGTGATGCAATTCCAACGATCGTAAGCGCGCCGGTCGAGATTGAAGCCACAAGTGTATTCCAGCGCCTGACAACGCGCGATGAAAGTGCGGAGATTCCCGACTTTTGCATGGCCCGAAACCGCACCGATACGTTCGTCGGCAAACGGTTCGAGCAAACGTGGCAGCGTGTCGCGCTGACATTGCGTATCGGCATCGATGAAGACAACGATGCCATGACGCACCGCGGCCAGGCCCCGCTGCAGAGCGCGCGCCTTACCACGATTCTCCTGCTGCAATAAACGCACGCGTGGATCGACCTGGGTAATTGACTCGACCTCCGACCCAGTTGCATCGCGCGAACCATCATCCACCACGATCACTTCGAGGTCGCCTTTGTAGTCGGTGTTGAGCAGCGCATGCAACGTGCTCGCGATCACTTTGCCTTCGTTGTATGCGGCTATCACGACGCTGATCGGCTTCGCAAAATCCGCTTTCGGGTGTCGCCGAAAACAATATGCCAGCCAGATGACGACGAGCGTTCGAACTACGACCAGCGCCGTCGCTACAATCATGAACGCCCAGAGAAATTCCTCGATCCCATGGAAGATGCGGAATCCAGTGCTGCTTACCAGCCGCGTAAGCGATCGGCCATTTTCATGCAATGGCGGCATGACGGCGTCACGCGTCGTCCCAAGCAGCGTGCTCAGCGGCACCACCGAGTCGCCCCGTGTATGCAGCCAATCCAAAATGCGCGGGAGTGCTTCGACAGTTTGCGAGCGATCGCCCCCAGCATCGTGCAGCAAGATAATGCTGCCATCGCGCCGTTGTTGCTTCACCCGCTGCAGGATGATATCGGCGCCCGGTTTTGCCCAATCCTGCGGATCGATGTTCTCCAAGACCACGAGATAATCGAGGTCTTGCGCGATTTGCAGTGGAATCAGCTCGCTTAATTGTGACGGACTGGTATCGGCCGCATACGGCGGCCGGAACAATGTCGTTGCGCGACCGGTGATGCTCTCGATCAAAAGCTGGGTCGCATTCAATTCCAGCCGAACGTGCTCTGGCCAGCAAAGCGCCAGGTTCGGATGATAATAAGTGTGGTTCCCGATCTCGTGCCCTTCATCGACAATGCGGCGGACGAGGCCGGGGTGCTGCTCTGCGTTTACGCCCACGAGAAAAAACGCTGCTTTGACGTTGGCAGCTTTTAAAATGTCGAGGATTTTCGGTGTCCACCGCGGATCGGGACCGTCATCGAAAGTGATCGCAACCTGATGCTCGCCCCCGGCGCCTTGATGGTAAAGCGTAGGAAACTCCGGGAATTTTGTGTATTTGGCCGTCAGATACCCATCATGATCGACGGCCAGATTTCGCATCCCATCCGAGCGGCTCTCATCCACCGTGACGATTTCGCCGTCGCCCACGTCCGCGATGGTGTCCGTGCTTTTGAGCACTTCCAGCAACTGTCGCGTTTGATTGTCGATCTTAAAATCGGGGCGCACATTAAGCGCATCCCAAATCGCCGTGTCCTCGGTACCGAGCCGGTAAAGCGCAAAGCCGCCTGCCTTTTGATCGCGCACTTCGCGCAACTCATTTAGAAACGTGACCACGTCCAGAAACCAGACAGCGTGCTCCTTGTCCCCGTCTTCAAAATAAAAATATGGATTGTAACCGGGCGCCGTGACTTCTGCGGCCTCGACTCCTGCGCTGTTGGCGCGGCTCATCGCTTCGGGAAAACTGATTAGTTCTGCTTTCTTTCCGCCGATCGTCCAATCGTATCCATAGCTCCCGAGCGTGATGATCCACTGCTTCGTGTCTGAATCCTCCAGCAATACATGCAGCCAGCCTTCAAACCAGGAACGCGATCCGAGTGGGCCGGGCGGATCGATATCGGAGGTCTCGTCAAAGAGCAGCGCGACAAACCGATCGATAATATCGGCCAGATTCTGGAAGTCGATGTAATCGAGCTCCTGGCCGGGTTGAACACAAAGCCATAGTTCCTTTCCATCGTCATGCAATGTGTCCGCGAATCTGTCGATGAAAGCGGTGATGTCTTTCTTGTAGGCCGGGTCGATTTGTTCCCAGTCCAGCACGACCCCAGCCGCCTTGGCATTGCGCAAGGCCGCGAGCACGTTGTGAATGAAACGATCTTGTCGATCCGCCGGACCGTGCGCGAGATTTTCGATCGCTTCCGGTTGCCAGGTGTCTCCCACCAGATTCGTCAGCAACGGCATCAACGCGATGCCTCTGCTCGCGGCAAATTTGGGCAGCCGTGCATCGGCATCGATTTGCAAATCACCCAGGCCGTTGACGACTGCCATCCATTCAGGACAGACGTGAGTAATTTGCGCGGCATGCTGCTCGAGCGACGCATAGCTGTAGGGATCGCCGTTGGTGTAGAACGCGAGCCGTACTTCGTTGATCGGAGATTTTTTTCGCGGTCGCGCCGGAGGCGACGGCATCGGACCACCGAGTTTTCTCGCCGCTTGCCGGGCCGCGCCGAATTTCTGCCAGAGCAATGAGGTCGGTGCCACTTGCCCAGCCGGATTTTTTTTCTGCAAAGCCTTGAGTTGGCCTTTCAACTGCCGCAGTGAAAATGGCACCCGCATTTGCGGCGCGACGAAAAGTGTTTGGACAAAAAGCACTGTCCCGAGAAAAACCAGCACTCCGCTCACGAGCAGGATCAGGCGCAACCGTGGCCAGCGCTTACCACCCGGATCGGAGAAAACAAACGGGGTGACTGTATCGGGGGGAATGTCCTGCATGGAGTAGCTATGATCGTTCAGGCACCGGAAGAAGAAAATCCCATTCTCTGGCTATCCTGGTACTCTTACTTTTGCACGCTCGTGCTCTTGCCCTCATTCCTACGCATATATCGTAAGCCGTTGACGATGAGGAGCGGAGGCGTCTTGACCGCTGTCGGCCACATCTTGCGACGGGGTTGTTCGTTTGCGCGTCTCGCAGGGCCGCATGCTGCAGTCTGGAGTCCTGCCCTCCCATTCATTCGATGTTGAGCGTTAGACGTTGAGCGTTCAACATTAAACCATAATGCCCGAAATGAATGTCGATCCATACAACCTGCCAACGGGACATTCCGGGATCGACGCGCGTTTAAAAAGAGGTCCGACCATTCATCCCACCGCCTGGGTTATGCCCGGCGCGACCGTCATCGGCGACGTCACGCTCGAAGAAGAATCGAGTGTGTGGTGCGGCGCGGTCTTGCGCGGTGACATCAACCGCATCGTCATCGGCCCGCGTTCAAACGTTCAAGACAACGCCGTTGTTCATCTCGACACCGATTATCCGACGACGGTCGGCGAGCTCGTCACCGTTGGCCACAATGCCATCGTGCATGGGTGTAACATCGAGAGCGAAGTGCTCGTTGGCATGGGTGCGATCATTCTCGACGGCGTCGAAATCGGCGCACGTTCCATCATCGGCGCAAATGCCCTCGTCACGCTCGACACGAAAATTCCTTCCGGCTCACTCGTTCTCGGCTCGCCCGCGAAAATTCGGCGATCACTCAGTCTCGACGAACAAAAAGACATCGCGAGGTGGGCGTGGAGTTACGTCGAGTCTGCGAAACATTTCCGCGAATTTTATTCAAAGAAACTGTAGCGGCGCTCTATGAGCGTCGCATCATTTGTTCGACGGTCATAGATCTCCGCTACAAACTTTCCGCCAATTCTCTCGCGCGTTTCTGCAACAGCTCCGCTGCCCGCGCGATATTTTCCTTCTCGCTCATTCCAGGTTGCGTGAGAACGTAAACTTCATCGAAAAGTTCTCGTACTTGTCGATCCTCGCTCGCGCGTCCCACAATGGCAAAAACCCGTTTGCCAAGTTTGCGCGCAAGCCGCGCGACACCTGCCGGTGTTTTTCCTTCCAGTGTTTGTCGATCCAAACTGCCCTCGCCCGTAATCACAACATCGACATCTTCCATTTTCGATTCGAGTCCGACCGATTCCGCGACCACCTCGAAACCTGGTCTCATAACTGCGCGGCAAAAACTCATCAGACCAAATCCAAGTCCGCCGGCCGCGCCCGCGCCTGGTTCGTCGCGATAATCAATGCCAAAGTCTTTCGCCACGATTTCCGCAAGTCGCCCAAGCGCACGCTCCAAGATGTCGATCTTGTTTTCCGTCGCGCCTTTTTGCGGACCAAACACTCGGGTAGCGCCATTTTCGCCAAGCAAAGGATTTTGCACATCGACCGCCACAACCATCTTCGGGAGCGCCAAGTTTTTCGGTTTCTCAATCCATTCCAGTTTAACGATTCCGCTTAGCTCAAACTCTTGCTCTCCTGCCGCGCCGGAGCTAGGCGAAGGCGGGGGCTCGTGCTCAAAAAATCGAAATCCAAGCGCGCGCGCCATGCCAACGCCGCCGTCGTTCGTCGCGCTCCCGCCGAGACCGATCACGATCTCACGTGCGCCGCGATTCGCTGCGGCGAGAATCATTTCGCCGACGCCGAATGTATTAGCGCGCAACGGATCTCTTTCACTTTCGGCAAGTCGCAGCATCCCCGCCGCTTCGCTCATCTCCATCACGGCAAGTTTGCGGTCGTCAATATAAGCGTAGCGCGCTTCGATTTCGCGACCGATCGGGTCGCACACGCCGCATTTGACCCACGAGCCTTGGCGCGCCTCGCAAATGACTTCCGCTGTCCCCTCGCCGCCATCCGCCATCGGTACGATGTTGATCTTGGATTCGGGCAAAACTTCGCGCAGACCAGCGGCGATATTTTCTGCGACGTCACGCGCGTTCAGCGAGCCTTTGAATTTATCCGGTGCGATTAAAATTTTCACGACACGCGATTGCACGGCAACGTACCGCCTGCCGGTTCATACGATGGCAACCGGAGCGGTTGCCCTACAATCTCTGAATTGAGCGTTGG
>DATMPQ010000202.1:0-3165 GCA_035567015.1 Chthoniobacterales bacterium
CAGCGCAACGGCGTGGTCCTGTTCGTTTTTAAAGACGACCGCAAAATGTACATCCAGGTCGGCTACGGATTGGAAGGTGCGCTGCCGGACATCACCGCGTTCGATATCACTGAGTATCATATCAAGCCGCAGTTCCGTAACAACAACTACGAAGGAGGGCTCGCCACCGGCATTGATCTAATCTGCAAAGCGATCCGCGGCGAGTACAAGGGCAGCGGCCAAACCGACCGCGAAAGACACAGAGGCGCAAGCAGCCCATTCGGTTTTCTGCTGTTTTTGCTCGTTCTCATCATTTTTCTCATCGCTTCGCGCGGTTGGCGGCGGCGCGGCTACAGGTATTCCAGCTTTGGCGGACCATTCATCGGCGGATGGTCGAGCGGTGGAGGCGGTTGGTCAGCTGGCGGCGGTGGCGGTGGATTCAGCGGCGGAGGTGGCAGCTTCGGTGGCGGCGGCGCAGGCTCAAGTTGGTAACGACATGCGGACAAAGGAATTTCTGAGCAAGCTCGAACACGACCGGATCGTGCAGGCGATTCGGGAGGCGGAAGCAAAAGCGTCCGGTCAGATTCGCGTTTATGTTCAGCGCGGAAAATTAAATGCCGATCCGCTGATCGCGGCGCAGAAAAGGTTCGACCGGATGGGAATGGACAAGACGCGCGAACGGAACGCTGTGCTGATCTTCGTGGCCCCGCGCGCGCATAAGTTTGCCGTGGTCGGCGATAAGGCCATTCATGAAAAGTGCGCTGAAGAATTCTGGCAACGCCTTGTCGATGGAATGCGGGCGCATTTTCGGAGCGAGAAATTCAGTCACGCCATCATCGAGGCGGTCGAGGAAATCGGAAAGGTACTTGCCGCTCATTTTCCAAAAACAGGCGCCGCTAGAAGCGAGTTGAGCGACGAAGTCGTCGAGGAGGGAAAGACCGATTAGGCGACTGACAGCGTCGACAAATGTCGGGTGAACCGTTCGCTCGCGAGTTTGGCGACCGATTCGAGCTTGGCACCGCGCGAATTTCGATCTCGCTCGCGGTATTCACAAACCCTCCCGACAGCATACGAGCACTCATCGCGGCGCTTCTTCTGTCGCAGCACGGGCGAGCAAGTCGCGCACTTCCTCATCGCTGGTCTGCGAAAAATCTTCGTAGAATTGCCCGACGCCGTAAAACGGCTCGGGGGTCGCCGCACAAACGACCTCGTCCACTTCGTGACGAAGCTCGGCGCAAGTCTCCGGCGAAGCCACTGGGACGGCAACCACACAAGCGGCGACTCCACGTTGTTTGAGCGCCGTCGCCGCCGCGCGCATGGTTGCGCCGGTGGCAAGGCCGTCATCTACCAGAATCACGGTTTTGCCGCGTAGGTCGGGCGGTGGACGGTTGTCTCGATACTCCGCCTCGCGTCGCTCAAGTTCGCGAGTTTCCTCGGCAGTTACGGCAGCTAACATTTCCTCTGCATTCGGAAGGTGCGCCACGACGTCTTGGTTGAGAACTCGTACGCCGCCGGAGGCGATCGCGCCCATCGCGAGCTCGCCATAACCAGGAACGCCGAGCTTTCGCACGACGAAAACATCAAGCGGGACGCGCAGTGCTCTCGCCACTTCGTACCCGACCGGCACACCACCCCGCGGCAGGGCGAGCACGATGACATCAGGGCGTCCCGCGTATTTCTGCAGATGCTTCGCGAGGACGCGACCCGCCTCGTGCCGGTCGCTGAAGCTAGACCAGCGCTCGGCAGAGTCCCCAAACATAAGATTTACGCGTTTGCTCCGGTCGTGATCGGCCAAAGTGATGGCACGTCCGCCGTGACCCGCGGCGGATTGATGAAACGGGCAGCTACGATTTTATGCACGGTGACCTCACTGGTTCCCAATCCCTGTGCACTCATGATCTTACCTCTTAATCTTAATAAAGGAATAAAGGAATCGGCCCTACTCTCTTTGGAACGTGCGCTTCTTTTTCGGTCGCGCCCGTTGTTTATGGGTAAAATCGGCGCTTGCAAAATTCTTACACTGGTGTTCATTTCTCGTCCCGCAGCGAGTTTTTGAAGTTGCGCCGTTGGTCCCTGGGTCTCCGTCGCTTGACGTGAAGCCGCACTCGCCAGGGGAAACCCGGCGACAGGATTTAGAATTTGGATTTTCGATTTTCGATTCGCTCCCGCAAAATCGTTTTCTGTTAATCCAAAATCGGCAATCCGAAATCGAAAGATTAAGTTATGCCAGTTCGTTACGGTCGTTTTGAAATGCCGAAAACTCTCGTCAAAGACGAGAACACCGCCACTGAGACCTACGCCAAGTTTGTGGCCGAGCCATTTGAGGCCGGTTACGGGCACACGGTCGGAAATTCACTCCGGCGCGTCCTGCTCTCCTCGCTCGAAGGCGCGGCCATCACCGCGGTGAAGATCACCGGGGCTCAACATGAGTTCGCCACGTTGCCGGGCGTGGTCGAGGACGTGACCGACATTGTCCTCAATCTCAAACGCGTGAAATTCAAAGCTGAGGATCATGAAGCCCGCAAGCTTTCGCTCAGCGTAAACAAAGAGGGCGAAGTAACCGCCGGGGACATCCAACTGGTGCAGGGCTATGACGTGCTCAATCCCAAGCAGATCATCTGCACGCTGGATAAGAAACATAAGTTCGATGCCGAATTCGACGTGCGGGTAGGCCGTGGCTTCGCTACCGGTGACGAAAACAAGCGGCCGGATCAGGCGATCGGTCTCATCCCGATCGATTCCATTTTTTCGCCGGTCACGCGTGTGAAGTACGCGGTGGAAAATACTCGTGTCGGTCAGCGCACCGACTACGACAAACTCATTCTTGAAATCTGGACCGATGGACGATTGACACCGGATGATGCGTTACTCCAGGCCTCGGCGATTTTGCGGCACCATCTCGATGTTTTCGTCAACTTTAACGAAGAGGTTATCGAGTTCGATGAGACGCCCGCGGGTGTGAGCGAGGAAAACGTAAAGCTCAAGAAGCTGCTCAACATGAGCGTGAATGAGATCGAGCTGAGCGTGCGCGCGGCCAACTGCTTGAACAACGCCAACATCACCACGGTGGGTCAATTGGCGCAAAAGACCGAGGCGGAGATGCTCAAGTATCGCAACTTCGGCAAGAAATCGCTCAACGAGATCAAAGACAAATTGCAGCAACTTAGTTTGAGTCTCGGCATGAAA
>DATMPQ010000203.1:0-3113 GCA_035567015.1 Chthoniobacterales bacterium
CGTAAACCGATGCGTTCGGGAAAAATTGGTCCACGTAAAGAAAATCCGGACCGCTAAACATGTAGAAGGCGACCGGAATCGATTGCTTAGCTTCGGGAAGATATGTGGTTTCCCAGAGGGCGAGTTTTTGGAGCTGGCGCATGTTGAGCTTGGCAAACGCGTTTTCAAAAAAGGTCGAGTGTTCCTGCCAGGCGGGATCGCGGGTGAGCGGGGCGAGCGGTGAATTTTCTGGAACTGGCATACCAGCGAGGAAGCGCGCAGTGTCGTTAGGCGGCGGGAGCGCCGGCGCTGCTGCAGGCGGATTTTGTTGGGCCTGAGTGCTGAGTGCTAGAGCAAAGATCGACAATGCGATCTTTGCGATCCACTTTGTTGGCGAGTTATTGTTCATACGGAGCGGCCCAAGCGTTGCCCGGCACAAAAGTAAAGGAGCACGCCGACGACCATGGTGGCAAGCCCACCCAATGATTCAATCGGACGCGCGCGCAAGAGGTAGATCATCATCGAAATCGTGATCGCGGCAAAGACGAGTGGTGGAAGCGGATAGGCCCAAACCTTGTACGGGCGTGCCAGCCCGGGACGAGTTGCGCGCAAAACAATCACGCCGAGCACCGCCAGCAGTGAGCAGAGAAGCAGGCTGAACTGGATATAGACGAGGACGAGCTCAAAACTTCGCGTCAACAGAAGCAAATTGACGAGGAGCAACTGCAAAACAATGGCATAGGTCGGGATACCCTGGCTGCTCTTCCGGCCCAGCAGCCGAAGAAGCCAATGATCTTCGCCCATCGACATGGTGACGCGCGGCCCGATCCAGGTCATTGAGCTAATCGACGCTATAAGTCCGAGGCAAATGACTGCGCCGACAGCCCGGCCGCCGTCTGCGCCAAAAATATGTTTGCCTGCGATCAAGCCAACTTCGACCTGGCCCCTCAGTTCCGATGCGGGGGTTGTGGCGAGAAAAATCGCGTTCAAGAGGACGTAAATCGCGCTCACTACCAGCGTGCCGGTAAGAAGCGAGCGCGGGACATTTTTTTCCGGTCGCTTGATTTCGCCGATGATGTAGGAGGCTGCGTTCCAGCCCGAGTAGGAATACATCACATAAACGAGCGCGACCGCGAACGGCGCGCCGAAGATCGACATCGCATCGCCGCGCGCTGGCAGAAACGAGATTGGTTGCTTGGGAACGACAAAGAGCCCAGCGCCGATGAGAACAGCGATCAAAAGCAATTTCACCATCGTGGAAAGGTTTTGAAAAACGCTGCCGAACTTTAAGCCACTGAGATGAACGAGCGCGATCAACCAGACAACGGCGAAGGAGAGCAGCACCGGCGAGCCGAAGTTGAAAACACCTTGAAAATATTTTCCGAACGCCATGGCCGCCAGCGCGATCGGAGCGGCGAAACCGACCGTAGCGGAAACAAAGCCGGCCATAAAGCCGACCGCCGGGTGATAAATCTTCGAGAGAAAGTGATATTCGCCGCCGGAGCGCGGGAGTGCGGCGCTCAGTTCGCCGTAGGAAAGCGCGCCGCACAGCGCCACGATCCCACCGACCACCCACAGCATCAGCAGCGGGAAACCGGAATGAATATCCGCCAATTGGAAACCCAGGCTGGTGAAGATGCCGGTGCCGATGATGTTCGCGATCACGATGGCGCACGCGGTCAAGAGGCCGATCGTGCGGCGAGGCTTCACCGAAGTGCCCGGTCCGGAATCGAGCGCCGGTTTTGAATTAACATGTGGCGTGACGGACATCATAGCTAATCGACTTGCGCCTGCGCTGTTTTATTCGCGCGGCAGATTATCCTTCGTTTGAAATAAGGCCTCACTCACGTGTTCAATTTTGTTGAGTTGTCAGAACCGCCGCTCAGCTTCACTTTGGAACGCCATGAATCCACATCCCAAGCTCTCCATGAAATCGGCAACGCAACTCGCAGTCTTTCTTGCGAATCGGCCCGGCGCGCTCGCCCGCGTGTGTGACGCGCTCGCGAAGGTCGAAATTAACATCCATGCGCTTACCACTTCCGACACGGTCGATCATTCGGTCGTGCGCATGGTAGTGAGCGATCCGACCAGAGCGCTCATGCTATTGGGGGAAGCCGGCGTGCTCGCGCTCGAGTCCGACGTACTCATGATCGAAACCGAGAACGAACCGGGAGTGCTCGCGAAGATCGCGGAGCGACTTTCACACGCCGAGGTCAACATCGAGTATGCTTATCTCGCGGCCAGCCCCCAAGCCGCGACCGGCCTCATCATCTTGCGGCCGAGCGATGTCGAGAAAGCGCAACGCGCGTTGCGCGATTTGTAAATCTTTCATCCAGGTAGAGGCGAGTGAGCTCAATCGCCCTTGCGGGCGCATGCGAAAAGCAATCGCTACGCTTCTGCCACGCGCAGCGCCAAGGCGGTTCGGTGAACCGCCCCTACCTCACGTTTTCGAAAACGGACCGCCATCTGAACGAGCAGTTTTTGCTGCAGCAAGAATGGCAACCGCCGCGTTGCTGCTTCGAACATGTCGACCCAACGTCGCGGCAAGATGCGGAGCAAGGTTTCGGTTTTCATGTGACCAGCTGTGAGTGGGTTCGTGAAGAGCCGGACAAGATCGACATCCAGACCTGCGCGATCAGCCAGCATGAGAATTTCATCCGGATGCAGCAGAAAAATGTGGCCTCCCGCATCCGGCCTAAACTGAACTGCTTCGTAAGCCCTCGGATTAGCGCAGTCGGAAAACTTAGGCAGATAATTCCGGAAATACGCGCCGTTTGGCGTCGTCAACACGATGGAGCCGCGCGGTTTCACCAAGGCCGCTGTCTTCGCTAGAAATTCATCGGGATGTGCGACGTGCTCGATCACCTCGGTGATTAAAACTGCGTCGAACAAGAACGGAAAGTGTAGATCGAAAGCGTTGCCTGGAGCGAATTGGAGCTGACCGCGCTCGTATTTTAGCCGGACGTAATCGACGAGCTCTTCGCGCAGATCGTTCCAAGTGACCTCGTAACCCATCTCCGCGAGCGTGAGTGAAAAGTTGCCCTGCGCACCTGCGAGATCGAGAATCCGCGCACCTGGCGCCAGCACCTCGGTCAAAAGCCGCAGCGTTTGCCGGCGCCGATTTTCATACGCGC
>DATMPQ010000204.1:0-2191 GCA_035567015.1 Chthoniobacterales bacterium
CCGCAGGAGGTCTGATCGTGTTTACCGATATCCGATTTGCGCTTCGTCAGCTTCGAAAATCCCCCGCCTTCACTCTACTTTCCGTTCTCACCCTGACTCTAGGGATCGGCGCGAACACCGCAATTTTTAGCCTGATCCACGATCTGTTTCTTCGCGGCCTGCCATTCCACGAACCGTCGCGCATCGTGCGTATTTACGGTGAGGCGAAGGAGCGCGATCTAAGACATCTTCCGTTCTCCGTGCCGAAGTTTTGGCATTACCGCGATGGACAAACCATTTTTTCCAGCTTCGCCGCGGATTGGGGCAACGGTTACATCCTGACCGGATTGGGTGAACCGGTCCAGATCCTCGGCGAAAATGTCACTGCTAACTATTTCGACCTGTTAGGCGTCCATCCGATTCGCGGCCGCAATTTTGTTCAGCAGGAGGAAATGAAGGACAATGTCGCGCTAGTAACGGAAAATTTCTGGCGCAAACGGCTCAACGCCGATCCCGGTGTGCTCGGCCGCAGCATCGCTTTAAACGGCGTCGCCACCACGATCGTTGGCGTTTTGCCCAATCTCCCGATCTCGTGGTTCGGTCGTGACGCCGAGGTTTTTATCACCACGCCGTTTGATAACCCGGACGTAACCAAAGATAGACTGATGCGCGGTGTCAGCTTCATGCGCTGCATCGGACGATTGAAACCTGGAGTCACGATTCAGCAGGCACAGGCCGCTATGCATGCTCTTGAGCAAAGTTATCGCGCGCAACATCCGGAAACCGCGGACTGCACCTGGACGTCGACGGTGATCAGCGCGAACGAGGATGTAACGGGCGATCTGCGACCCGCTTTCGTTACGTTGCTCATCGCGGTCGGTGCAGTGTTGCTGATTGCCTGCAGCAATGTAGCAAATCTTTTACTCGTTCGTTTCAGCGGACGCCGGCGTGAAATCGCGTTGCGAATGGCTTTGGGAGCTGAGCGACGCAACGTCGTTCGACTGTTCGTGCTCGAAAGTACAACGATCAGCGTGATTGCCGGCGGGATTGGTCTGACCCTCGCTCTTTGGATCGTGGCGGTTGTTCCGAAAGTCGCCGGCGACAATGTTCCGCTCGAGAGCGCGGTCACGCTTCACTGGCCGGTCCTTCTTTTCACGCTTACCCTTTCATTGCTGACCGGGCTCGCGATGGGAGTTTATCCGGCCTGGCAAAGTTCCCGCGCCGATCTGGTTGATGGATTAAAAGAAAGCGGCCGCGGCGTTAGCAGCGGTCGCGGACAACATCGACTCCGTCGCGGACTCGTGTCGGCGCAGGTTGCTCTTTCCATGGTTTTGCTCGCCGCCGCGGCGATGCTCATCTCCAGTTTCGTCAGACTCAGCAATCAGGAGAGCGGCTTTCGGTCAGAGCACGTTTGGGTTGGTGGCATCGGTTTACCAGCAGCGCGATACCCGGATGCTGCATCGCGCGGTCATTTCGTTCACCGTTTGGTTGACGAGCTGCAAGCAGCGCCCGGGGTTGAAGCAACGGCGACTGCCGATGCGGTCCCGTTGAGCGGCAATTATTCGGGAGCTCCTTACGCGCGCACGGATGGCAATCCGTTGCCCTTAAATCAGCGCCCGCTCGGTTTAATACGCAGCATTTCGCCGGGATATTTCCGCACTTTACGCATCCCACTTCTCACTGGTCGCGAATTTAACGAACGTGACGCCGACGATCAGCCACTCGTCGTTATCTTAAGTAATTCGACCGCGAAGAAATTGTTTCCGAACGAGAACCCGATTGGCCGGCAAATCCTCTTTGGAGCCGATAACGGCAATGGGCTTCCCGCCGAAGTTGTCGGCATCGTTGGTGACGTTCGATCGCGCGAACTTGCCAAGCCTAACGATATCGAATTCTACCGTCCGTGGCCGCAGCGAAGTTTTTCGTTTTTCAACGTGATGGTGCGCACGTCAATGAAGCCGAAAGCAGCACAGACTATTGTTCGCGCCGCGCTAGATAAGATCGACAAGGAGATGCCGATTCTTCAACCGAACACGCTCGACGCGATCATAGCCCAGTCGCTCGGCCAGAAACGGTTGACTATGGGATTGCTTGGGGCTTTTGCCGGGATTGCGCTGTTGCTCGCGATCGTCGGCATTTACGGCGCCGTCGCTTACACAGTGGAACAGCGCACCGCCGAGATCGGCGTGCGAATGGCGCTTGGTGCGCAGGT
>DATMPQ010000205.1:0-10769 GCA_035567015.1 Chthoniobacterales bacterium
CCAAGTCGCAAGTGGGGGCTACAGTTGGGGCCGGGAATTTCCGGGAAGACGTGAATGTGAATGGCACGATCAGCTCGACGGATGTAGCACTGGTCAAATCCGACGTAGGCCACGCACTGCCTCCCTAATAGCTGAGCGCAGCGGAAAAGTTCGTTGCCTGCGCTCGCATTGAGAGCGGCAGGAATTTGAAATTGGGGGTCTGTAATTGGGGGTCAGTGTGCAAATCTTGACACATCCTCTTTCTCACTCTGCTGCTTGGATTGCGCGATTGATAAAATCAGCGAATCGAGACGGCACTTGCCGCTTCCTTCGTTTGACCACAGCGCGTCGCAACAGTTGACTCACATTAGCGGCACCGCGTATTTGCAATTTCTCCGCCAGCCACTCCTGCGTGACAGTGGTCCGGCTCCACAAAAGATGTCAAGATTAGCACACTGACCCCTATTCCCGAGGTTCCAAAACCACAAACCGCCAGCAGGACTGTTAATTGAGCCCATAAACTTCGACGAGGGCGACGCCGATCGTGTTGTTCTTGCCGCGCACGATCGCGGTGTAATTTCCCGGTGCGAGCGTCCGCACGATGGCGGATTCTTTGTCGTTGGTCGGCGCAAGGCCGGTCGCTTGGATTTGCGCTTGCTGTGTATCCTTCCAATTGTCGTTAAAGGCGATGAGCGCGCCAATCCCATTATGCAGCTCCAAGGTCGGATCGAGCAGCGGATTGGCAATGCCGTGCTGAGCCAAGGAAGGGCCAATGACGCGCACGATTACATTCTTCTGTCCGGCGCCGGTGATGATAATGCCGCCGATCATGACGTTGTTGCCGGTCTGCACCTGCGCGCGGGTCGAGATGTTACCCAGCTTGGAACTAGCGGTCGGATCCAAGTCGTAGGCTTCCACCAGCGCGATCCCGGTCCCGTTGTTCACCCCGCGCACGATGGCGGTGTAGTTGCCGGGATTTAAGCTCATCAGGATCGCTGACTCAAAGTTGTTACTCGGCGCGAGGCCACTGTCGATGATCTCTTGTCTGTTCGGCGCGTCCATCCAGTTGTCGTTGGATGCGATCACCGCACCCGTATGATCATGCAGCTCGAGGGTCGGATTTTGCATTGGGTTGGTAATGCCATGCTGAACCAGTGATGGCCCAATCGCCCGCACAATCACGCTCTTCTGCCCACTGCCGGTGATGATAAAGCCGCCGATCATGACGTTGTCGCCGGTCTGAACAAAGGCGCGCGTTGAAATGTTGGAAATCGAGCTCGTGCCGCTGGATGCCACCGTCACCTGCATTCCATCCGTGACCACCCAATCGCCCAGGATCGTAATGGTCTTTACAGGCGTAGCGAAAGCGTAGCCGTGCCAGTCCATATTCAGGATGTGGTTGTGGTTCATTGGCGGCGAGTAATCGAAGCTGGTTGTGCCAACGAGATTCCCGCTGGCATTGTAGAAACTAAGCTCCGTCGGCGGGCCTTGGCAGGAAAAGGGCAAAGCTCCCCAGTAGGCCCCAAAGGCCGAGACAGGCTGAGAAAAGGAAATCGTTATTGACGTCGGCCTCGCGTTATCACCCATGAACCTGACTCCGTCACTCGCTGCGGCGTAACCGTAACATTCCAAAAACATATTGGGGCCGTCAATTTCCAGCAAAGTACCCGAGATCGTAGCGGTACCTCCAAGAATGGAGATCACTCTGGATCCGAGCTTCTCTATCGGAAATTCTTCCCATGTTTCGGAGTTAGTGCCGACAAACGGGGGCACAAGTGTCACCTGTTGAGCGTATGCCGGGGGAGCTTTTACAAAGAACAACAGGGCGAGCACACCGGACAGGCAAAGCATCGCCGCGCGCAAAGATGTCATAAAGGGGATCCGGGTTTTCCTAAGCTGAAACAATTGGTTCATATCCGAGCTGCTGAATTGCTCGTGATTAATAAGCGAAAACGTGCGCGCGACGAAACCGGCGGCGGAGTTGAGCAACAGTCGTGGCTCTGACTTGCACCAGTCCACATGGTGACATCAACCTCATGTGACTGCGCATTCACGCCGTAACGAAACTTAGCGAAACGCGCCAGTTGTGTCAATTTAAAACAGGAGTAGCGGCTGTGGATCGGGCATCAGTTTGGCCGGGTGGCCATTTCCTTTTGACATCGACGGCGAGAGTTGGGTAAATGGCCCTCCGTGACTGGAACCAGGTGCAATACGCCCAGTATGGTACGCCACTGCCATGATCTTGGATCTCCTATTTTCCTACTACTGGCTTGCTGTCGGTATCATCTGTCAGAACACCAGCAGGGGACGACTGGCCAGATTACGTTGTGAGGATCGGTGCCACCTACATCGTCGAAAGCGCGAGAGACTAATGTTTCAAATTAGGACACTACCGAAAAAACATTCTTACGAAGTCCGACCGCGCAAGGATAAGCGCGGCGTCGATTTAATCTCGGACGTGTTGCCACTCGGTACGTTGTGGTACGGCGAACCTGATGGCATCAGCAACGCAATTGAGTACGCGAAATTCTACAGCCGCTCACATGACGTAGTGATTCGGGTTTTCGATGAATCGGGCACTGTGATCGAAACGCACGAGCAAGCGGGAGATTTCAAGAAATGGTGAAAGTTGCTCGCGTCAGCACTGGCGAAAAACCAGTCGTGGCGTAATATGTGCCATGAAACCGAGAGATAGTTTCGTCAGCAACGTTCTTCTGATTCTTGCTTTTCTGTGTGCAATTTCCATCAGCACTGTTGCGCAAGGGAGTCCCCCGCCTGGTCGCCTGATTGTCGAAAGAGTGCCGAACTTCGGATGGAATCTGGCTTTCCATCTCCAGATCGATGGCAGGTCTGTCGCGAACATCGTACAGGGTCGCCGCTATGATGGTTGGGTCCCAGCGGGACGCCATGTCTTAACCGTGTACAAAGTGCCCTACGTAGGCTATGTCGAGCCGACTTCGAGAACAGTGAACGTCCAGCCGGGGCGGACCTACGTATTTACTGCGATGTGGGATTCGAATCTGGTTTTTCTCCGCAGAGCAGAGGTGTTATCGCCCGGGGAGCTGTGGCAACTTAGACCTTAGCAGTTTTACTAATTGTTTGCGACCGTTTGTGGCGCAGGTTTCCTCAGTTCAAGCCGCGCGCTCACTTTCTGTAGGTCCGCAGTAAGCGCTTCAATTTACTCTTGCTGTTTGGCTATGGTCGCCTCCTGTTTTGTAAGAGCAGACTTTAACTGGGTGATCGCCGCTTTCTGTTCACGCACCGTGCGGTCTTGCTCCTCGACCTTGCGGTGCCGAGTGTTCTCTAGTTTAGCGGAAGCGTCCACACGGTCAGGGTTGCTGTATTGTCATCTACGGCGGCGAGAAGCGCCGTCTGGGTCTGGAGGCTAATGGGGAAATTGGGGGTCAGTGTGCAAATCTTGACACTTCCTCTTTCTTACTCTGCTGCTTGGATTGTGCCGATTGCCGCGCGCCATCACATGATAGAATGCCCCCGGGAATTCAACACGAACGCTCCGCGCCATTGAACTTAGACTCTCCTCTAATTCAATATGTCAACATTTGCATACTGACCCCTATTCTATTCCCCAACCTGAAAAACGATCAAATCTGCGCCGCAAATGGTGCTTAACAGTCAGTAAAGCAGCCCGCCCGATCAATCTTCATCTGAAACTCCGCGCTTATCAGCGCGCGAGACGCCATAGAAATGCCGAAATTTGTGCCAGAGGCAATCGCGCTACATCCTGGCACCAAATCATTATCGCCGGCGCACCGTTAGGAAGGCCCCCGCAGCAAGGCTGAAAAGTATGAGGGTGGAAGGTTCGGGAACGATGGTGCCAAATTGCACGGGGAAGGTGATGTTCGTGTTCAACACATCTCCGGCAGAGGTTAAAGCAACTTCGAAATGGGGATCCGCATCGGAGCCAATAGCGTAGCGATCATCCGTCGAGGCAGTCCTGAAACTCAAGTCAGCTGGGTTCTGGCCATTCGCATTAGCCGTATTGAAGATCAATGTTGAAGCATTGGCGTCGATCAAGAATTGGCCCGTCCCAGTAATTTGCGAAAGATTCGCCTGGACCAATGAGTAGGGAGTTCCATTTACCGTCAGTGTAAGGTTAACCGCAGTAAAGGGATTGGGCGCTCCATTCATGATCGTATAGTTCCCGATCGGCAAATCAACTGTTCCGACCAGGGAAGCGGTACCGCCGCCAGTAAAGGATAGATTGACGTCATAAGTAGCTGCTGCCGCAGAGCGCGCATTGATCAGAACAGATACGCTGATAGCTGCCGCGAGGAGCGAGAGCCTCAAACTGCGTTTGATGGTAGGGATTGCGTGCCTCCGATTCATGATTGTGTGTGTAGTCAGTTGCAGAGATCGAAGTCAAGACAATTCGGGATCAACATGGAGACGTTGGCACTCGCACTCTTGGGGGTAGCGTGGGCTAATTTGCGCGCTGAGGCTCAAGTCAGCGTTTCCGTCTAGCAGGGCGACCCTAACGGGATTCGAACCCACGCAAGCGCTTTCGCGTTGTTGCGCGATTCTGTGGTGATTCCCAGGTAAAAATGCAGTTATTTGCGAAAGCGTCGAATTGCTGATTCGGCATTTTCGCGCAGATTTACGCACGTCTGCTGTCCGATTTTGGATTCAACCGGCAACGTCGAACGCACTATTCCGTTCAGTGAAGCAGACAGAAAGCTTTAACGCATGAAATACTGGGAGATTATCGGGAGCAAGCTCAGCGCGTCTGGTTGGACGTGGGGTTACTGCACTGTCGCCACCGCAAGTGGATCGCATTACATCGTTGACGCGCATTGCTGCGATGGACGCCGATTCATCGTTGAATCTGACAAACTTTTGACCGCGTTCCTCGAATTAGAAGCAACTTTATTGTGAACCAGATTTACGCGAGCTCAAAGCTAAGCCGCCGCGAAACGGAGGTTCTTCGGCTACTCGGCGATGGCAAAACAACCTTCGAAGTAGCGACGAAGCTCAAGATAGGTATGAAAACCGTTCAAGCGTATTGCGGCCGGCTCAAACAAAAGCTCGAAGCAGCCAACTTCAACCGACTCGTACGAGTCGCGGTTTTGTGGCGTGCGGGCGTTGCTGAAATCGTGGTAACAGGGATTCGTTCCCCGCGGTAAGAATCCACCGCGGCGGTCCAACACGTAATTTTGTTTCAGCATTCACTCCGGATGAGCGCAGCGCTCACCGCTGCATAGCTAATCAGGATCGCATTTTCGGTGGACAGCCGGGCTTCGCCTCGATAATGTTCATGTGAACATGAAAGCGAGATTCCGCACATTTCTGCGGAGGCGTGTCCCCCGCCAGCGTCCGCGACAACTTGAACTTAATCTATGGCCGAACCGTCAAACGCTCTCCGGCAAATTTTGGAGAAAATCCGCGACGACGCGCAAAAGGCGTTGACCCTTCTCGGCGATGCCGCGGAATTTCGCTCGCTCGGATGGAAATGCAGAACCTGCGGTCACGTGAAGCATTTCACCCGGCCGGTTACGAGGGACGTTGCTCAGTCGTGCCCGAAGTGCAGAGGCGAAGCGTTCCAAGCGTTGTGACAAACGGCCTTGATCGCCGGACTTCTTGCAGTCCTGACGCCCTGCCTCACGGAATCAGTGACGACTTGCGAGAGTAGCAGATTGTTGCCGGACGATCCCGCTTCCTTGCCGCACTGATTCAACGCAACGGCGCAGACACCCGTCAGGGTTTCCAATCCTGATAGGCTTCGTGCGCGCCCATGCCCAAGTTAGTTTTTCCTGGTGAATGTCGCTCCAATTGTGTGGCGAGCCATTGAAACCACTCAAAAGTTTTCTGCGAACCACTACGCCGGCGCTCTTCTTCGATGTAGGGGCGCAGTTTACGCCAAGCAAGACGAACAGTGCCACCGCACAAGTCCCCGACCACGCGCAAGGGAACAATCCGCGCATAAACAGAATAACCAAGCCCCTCCAGAATTACGCCCACTGACTGCACCGCAGCCAGCAAATCCGCGTCCGCTTCGATTGTCGGCGCACTCGATCCATCGGGAATACCGTGGACCACAATCATCGACTTCATCCATTCTGGAGTGAGAATCGCTTGAACAGCGGCGAAAGCGGCGCGGTCCGCGCGTTCCTGACGTGCCCGACGTGCTTCAAGCAAACCGAATGCGACGGCAGTCAAAACCGTCAACGCCGTGGCCACATTTGCCAAAGTCGAAAGGTCCACGCGTCGAGTTTATCAGAATCGTCCGGTGCAGGGCGAAGTGAAATTCGCCACGGGCGAAAAAGGCTTCCCTGCCGCAAAGATTTCGAGCAGCACGCAGCCGGGCACTCGAAGATGGAAATCCATTTATTGGCCATCCGCACTACTGCATCCGCGCAAAGAGCAGGAAGATGTAGAGACCAAAAGCAGCGAAGAAAAACACGACCAGCGTTTTATGATACCACTCTTGGCGGGTCAGTGCGCCGGTGAGCAGGCTTACACCGAAGATCGCATGGAAGGTGAGATTCATCGGATGAGGTAACTTGCCATCTAGGACCACGTCTTTGCACACGCTTGCCACGATGATGGCGACTCCGAGTGCGAAGAACCAGCGGCGATGGGCATAGAAACTCCCCTTTAGATCGACAGTTGCCTCACCAAAGTCTGGGAAAACCAATCCCGCCACCATGTAAATAAGAATCGTTTGCACCAAGACCATCGCGAATTGCTGAAAAGTCCAATCGTGACGGTTGCGCATTCCAAACATCGACCACCAGTTCTGGAAACAAATAAGCAGGACGAGAAAAGCCCATCCCATCACCGGCCAGTAAAATTTTATGCGCGCACGCGACAGCAATAATCCACGAAAGCCTTGCAGGATTTCCGTTACAGCCAAACCTAGAATGACCGAGAGGAGAACCGAAAGATAGCTGAACTCGTCCATAACGATCTGCGCTAGATTGCAGGGCTTCCGTGGCAAGCGCCAACGAAATTGGCAGAGGCGGCCAGTAAAGCGGCAGTCAATACTCAGTGATCGAGTGATCGACGCGACCTTGCAGCCCTGACGCCCTGCCTCACGAAATCAGTGACGAGTTGCGAGAATAGCGGATTGTCGCCCGGTGACCTTGCTTCCTTGCCGCAAGGATTCAGGGCGACTCGCTATCGATATGAGGAAGAGAATCGCGCCTTCTTCTTCGACATTAGTGTGTGGACCGAGTTATCATTGCTCGTCGCAGCCCATCCGAAATGCCCACTGAAATCAAGAAAGAGATCCAGCTCGAAATCGCGCATGTCTTATTCACGGACATCGTTGGTTACTCGAAGCTGCTGATGGACGAGCAGCACGTGTTGCTTGAGGCGCTCAACCAGATCGTTCGCAGCACGGAGCAATTTCGGAATGCAGAAGCAGCTGGTAAATTAATCAAGATTCCGACCGGCGACGGAATGGCGCTGGTCTTTCAGGACAGGCTGGAAGCGCCAGTCGAGTGCGCGCTGGAGATTAGCCGCGCGCTAAAAGGGCATCCAACGCTGCCGCTGCGAATGGGCGTGCACAGCGGTCCGGTCAGCGGCGTTATCGATGTAAATGAACGAGCGAACGTCGCGGGTGCCGGCATCAATATGGCGCAGCGCGTGATGGACTGCGGAGATGCGGGACACATTCTCCTTTCAAAACATGTCGCTGAAGATTTGGAGCAATACGCGCGTTGGAAACCGCTATTGCACGATCTCGGCGAGTGCGAAGTGAAGCACGGCGTGCGCGTTCACATCGTGAATCTTCACACCGAGGAACTTGGTAATCGGGAGCCGCCAGAAAAATTCAGACATCTGCGAGGCAAAAAGATAATCGGTGCCGCGATTTCCCGATCGACGGGACCAGCGGCGCGTCCAACCCTGGCGTTAGTTGTTGCAGCAGTTTTGATCCTCGGCGCGCTCGTAGCCGCGATGTGGTTGTTTTGGCATCGACCACCGACCAAGTCAACGAGCGCCTTTCCACTGGCCGCAATTCCGGAAAAAAGCATCGCAGTGCTTCCGTTCGAAAATCTAAGCAGCGATCCTAATAATGCTTATTTTGCAACGGGCATTCAGGATGAAATCCTGACGCGGCTCGCGAAAATTGGCTCGCTGAAGGTCATTTCCCGAACTTCGACGCAGCATTATTCTGCGCGCCCCGACAATCTGTCCGAAATTGCCCATCAACTTGGCGTGGCAAACATTCTGGAAGGCAGTGTTCAGAGGGCGTCTGATCAAGTGCATGTCAACGTGCAACTAATTCGGGCCGCTACCGACGAGCATCTATGGGCGGAAAGCTACGACCGAAAACTCGAAAACATCTTTGGCGTCGAAGCCGAAGTCGCGACCTCCGTGGCCGAAGCGTTGAAAGCGAAACTCACCGGAGTAGAACAACGCGCGCTCGAACAAAAACCGACAAATAATCCGGAAGCCTATGATGCCTACCTGCGCGGGATCACGCTATGGCGGGGAGATCAGTATGTTGTCAGAACAAAGGCGATACCCGCATTGGAGGAAGCTGTCCGCCTTGATCCGAATTTTGCACTAGCTTGGGCGTTCCTGACGCAAGCTAATTCTTTTGTGTATACCGACGATGCGACATCGGGCCGACGCGCCGCAGCGGAAAGATCACTCGCAACGGCCTTGCGGCTACGGCCCGATCTTCCTGAGGTGCAATTAGCCAAGGCCTTCTATCAATATTGGGTTTTACGCGATCCCGAAGGCGCACGTCCGAGTTTTGAGCAGTTGCTAACCAAGCTGCCCAATAGCGCCGACATTCCCGAAGCGCTCGGAAGTATTACCCGGCGGCAGGGACGATGGAACGAGAGCCGCACCTATATCGATGAAGCGATTGCCTTGAATCCACAGGATCGCGGCCTGCGCGATGCAGCTGGGTGGGTGCGTGAGGCAACCCGGGATTTTCCTGCGGCGCTGCGATCATATGAGGAAGCACTGAGTATTTGGCCGGATGAGCCGGCTTTGATTGAGGGCAAAGCACAAGTATATCAGGCCTTAGGCGAGCTGGATCAGGCAGATGCGCTATTGGAGAAGCTTCATCCCACGGCGGAGAATCCCCGCGGGCTCGACACGATCTGTTATCAAGCCACTCTACGGCGGCGGTTTGGTGGCGCGATTTCTCTTTTGCAAACTTGCTTAGATCAAGCCAGTTCGTGGCCCCCCATGGAACGCGCGGCTCATCGACAACAGCTGGGCGACCTTCAGCGATTGTCAGGAAACGTAGCTGCCGCAAACATGAACTATTCGCGGGCTCGGGACGAGTTTGAACAAGGACTAAAAGAGCAGCCAGCAAATGCTGATGCGATTCTTTCCCAGCTTGCTTATACTTATGCGGGGCTCGGCGACCTTCAACACGCACTAACACTTGCCGACCGCGCCATCAGTCTGACGCACGCGTCGAAGGATGCCCTGCTTGGGCCTCTGCGCGAAGAGACGCGCGCCCGAATCGCAGCACGTTTTGGCCCCAGCGACCTCGCGATTCCGATTTTGGAACATCTGCTGAAAACTTCTTATGGCTATCCCCCGCTTACGGCTGCTTTACTACAGCTCGATCCAGATTTCGATCCGTTGCGCGGTGATCCGCAATTCCAAAAACTGGTCTCCGAATCGGAACCGAAGTGATACTGGCGCGCCTCGCAAGCGCGAAATCTTGGGTCGCAAAGAAGAAAGAACGAACAGTCTTGTGCTTTCCGGGGGAGCAGACTGTCTAGCCTCAGGGATTCCATGGTGCAGGGCATCAGCGGTCGTTAGGCAGGCCGCTTAAATCAAAGACGAAATGTTCAATCGCTTAAAGCGCCTCAGCCGCCGAACGGCGCAGTAAGGGTGAAGGTATTGGTTCCGGCATTAAGAGCGGTCTCGGTGGAAAGTTATGATCGTCGCAACGAGAGCGCGACTACAATAAAGAATAAGAGAACAAGAGCGTAGTATCATATGCGTTTGAAAGATCGACAAGTTGCAGGGTCCCGCTGCACAGAAACCGCACTCAATCGCTTGTTCCCAATTCCGCACTATGGCAAAACATAACGCGATGCATTCGAAGGATTTCTCGCACTCAAATCGGTTATTTCTAGAAAAGTCATGAACTGGGAAATGCTCGCCGCCATTGGGCAGCTCGCGGCCGTGTTGATCGGCATTCCTTCGCTGATTTACGGCTTTGGTTCGGTGTTAAAACGCCTTACTTCTGGCGAAAGAGCGCAGCAAGGGCAGTGATTGCATCCCTTTTCCACTGTTTCCCGGAGCCACAGGAGCCAGATCAAAGTGGGTCAGGGAAGCAGGGAAACAATGATGCGACCGCGATAATGTCGGCTGAAGAACCCCCACCTGCGTGGGAAACTTTTACCGTCTACTTCTTTAACTCAATATCGAGCGCGTGGCTTGCCGTTTTACCGACGATTTCTACCGTGTGCGTTTCGGGATTGCGCCAGACCACTTGACCCGGTTTGGTTGTAACCGTTTTCGTTTTTCCATCCGAGGACGTGAACTTGAGCGTGCTGCCCGTCAGCCAATAAACCGCATGGTGGGGATGCGAGTGCATCGGACTTTTGTCGCCCGGCTGCTGGCGGACATCAAGGATGCGCATATACTCGTTATTGAGGAGCACTTTGTAATGCCCAGGGTCGACTTTTGCCGGGTCCTGCGCTTTCGCCACGACCGTGGCCAAGATCGACATGACGACAATTGGAATGAGTTTTTTCATTATTATAATTTCCTGTTGGTTTGGGAAGGCGCGGCGAAGTTCCCCGGCCTTCGTCTTTGCCGAATGGTGTCTTAACCAAGCCGACCGAGGC
>DATMPQ010000206.1:0-8433 GCA_035567015.1 Chthoniobacterales bacterium
CGATTCCGAGAACTTGATCGACAACGCTGCGCGGATGGGCGCGTTGCTCATGGAAAAGGTCGACCGGTTGCGCGCGAAACATTCCTTCATCAAAGAAGTGCGCGGGAAAGGGCTCATGATCGCGATCGAGTTTCATGAGCCAGAAGAGTTCAAATTGAAGATGGCGTGGAAACTTCTACACAAGATCGATAAAGTGCTCTTCGCGCAAATGATCGTGACGCAAATGTTGAGCAAGCATCGCATTCTCACGCAGGTCGCCGGACACGGGATGGATGTATTGAAGATTTTGCCGCCGCTCATTATCGGCGAGCGTGAGATCGATTTCTTCGTCAGCGCGCTTGATGATGTGCTCACGGATTGCCGAAAGTTTCCCGGACCGATGTGGGAGCTGGGAAACAATTTCGTGCGAGCTGCGCTCGGCTCAAAGCGCCCGGTCGAAGCGCGCCCCGCGGTTTCGGCTTAGCGGCATTTTCAATTGTCCATCCTGCTTTGCAGGCTTAGGCTGAATGTGCGTCGAGCGGCAAGCGCTCGATTGTTACGGAGGAAGAAAAAGTATGAGCACTGCTGTTGCTGAAGAGAAAAAAACCAAACTGAGCCAGCTCGAGCAACTCAAGAAATTTACCAAGGTCGTCGCCGACACGGGTGACTTCGAGTCGATAAAGGATTTCAAACCGCAAGACGCGACGACCAACCCAAGTCTGATCTATGCGGCAACGCAAAAGCCGCAATATGTGCATTTGCTGGACGAAGTGATTGCCGATCGGAAGAACTCCGGCCTAAGCGGTTCGGCGCAGATCGAAGACATCATTGAGCATCTGCTCGTAAAATTCGGCTGCGAGATGTTGAAGATCGTGCCGGGACGGGTGTCGACCGAAACGGACGCCCGCTATTCTTTCGATACGCAAGGCTCTATTAACAAGGCGCGTCAATTGATCAAGCTTTACGAGGAACGCAAAATTCCGCGTGAGCGCGTGCTGATCAAGATCGCGTCGACCTGGGAAGGCATCAACGCTGCCGGGCAGGTTCAAAAGGAAGGAATCAAATGCAATCTGACGCTGATGTTTTCTTTGCCGCAGGCGGTGCGGTGCGCGGAAACAAAAGCGCAACTGATCTCGCCTTTTGTCGGCCGGATTTATGATTGGTACAAAGCCGCGAACAAGCGCGATTACTCCGGGCCGGAAGATCCGGGGGTGCAGTCGGTGCAGGAAATTTACACCTACTACAAAAAGTTCGGCTACAAAACCGAAGTGATGGGCGCAAGTTTCCGCAACGTTGGCCAAATCATTGAGCTGGCCGGTTGCGATGCACTCACCATCAGCCCTGAGTTGATGAAGGAGCTTTCCGAATCGTATGAGCCAGTTGAGCGCAAGCTCGATCCTGAGAAGGCCAAGAAAGCTGACGTGCAGCGCCTCGAGCTGGATGAGAAGAAGTTCCGTTATCTCCTGAACGATAATGCGATGGCCACGGAGAAAACCGCGGAAGGCATTCGCAAATTTGCCGCGGACATCGTGAAGCTCGAGAAATTCGTCGCAAGCAAACTGTAGGTCGATCGAGAAGCCGCCGCCGCCGCGACCTCGATGCCAGACCCAATGCGCGCGCTGCGCTAAATTAGCATCGCCCTCGAAAGCATTCGGGGCCGGTCCACAATGTTCAATGTAGTTTTAATTGAGCCAGAGATTCCGCCGAATACCGGCAACGTCGGACGGCTTTGTCTGGCCGCCGAATCGGCGCTGCATTTGGTGAAGCCGCTCGGCTTTTCGCTGCAAGATCGGCAGCTCAAGCGCGCGGGTTTGGATTATTGGGATGAAGTCGACGTCCGGATTTGGAATTCATTCGCTCAATTACAACAAGCGCAATTGCCCGGCGCCCGATATTTTTTTCTGACCACGAAAGCGAAACGCGCTTACTACGAGATCAAGTTTAGTCCGGGCGATTTTCTTGTTTTTGGTCGCGAAACCAAAGGCTTAGCGGAAAAATTGCTCGCGGCCAACATCGACAATTGCATCACCATCCCAATGCATGGCACACGCAGCTTGAATCTGGCTACTGCGGTTGCGATTGTTTTGTTCGAAGCCGTGCGCCAGAAAAAAAGTAAACCTGGAGATGCAACCGCAGCGGTTTGAACAGGAGATGGTTACCGATGGTGAATAAGTGCGCTCTCAAAGTTGTCTAACTTGCTAATGAAAGTTGAGGGAAAACTATGAAGAGCATTCTTTATTCAATATGTATTGGAACGCTCGCGCTGGCGCTTACGGCGTGGGGCGAGCAAGTTAACGGCACGGCGAGTGCCAAGACTAAGGCAAACGCGCGCGGCGGAGCGAGCGCTCAGCACGCCAGAACGGGCGGTGCAACGGTAAGAAGCGCCGCAGCGGTAAGAACGCGAGACAACGTTTCGGCCGCGCGGTTTCATCCGCGGACGAGTGCGACGGTTCGCGAGCGAGGCGTGGCGAACGTTAGAAGCAGTCGCGTCCAGGCCCGTAGCCAGGTTGCGGCCAATCGTGCGCAAAACGTGGTCGTAAATCCAACGAGCTTCAATCGCGAACAAAACGTGGCGATCAACCGTCAACGAAACGCCGCGGTCGCTCGGGAACGAAGTCTGGCCGTCAATCGTCAACAGAACGCCGCGTTTAATCGGGGAAGAAATGCTCGTCAACAAAACGCCGCGATCAATCGCGAAAGAAATGCGAGGATTACGAACAACTGGCGAGGCGCCCGCTTCAGCGGTCAGTCATACGCCGCGTTTCGTAATTATCACAGGCAATGGCACGATCGCGGTTGGTGGAGAAGCCATTACGATCGGATTATCTTCGTCAGTGGCGGCTGGTATTACTGGAACTCTGGTTACTGGTATCCGGCCTGGGGTTACGCTTCGGGAGGTTACTATCCCTACGATGGCCCCATTTACGGCTACAATGATCTTACACCCAATCAGGTGGTCGTGAACGTGCAGGCGCAATTGCAGCGCGACGGCTATTACTCTGGGCCGGTTGACGGAGTTCTCGGTCCGATGACCCGGCAGGCAATCGCGGCCTTTCAAGCTGACCACGGGCTAGCGATCACTTCCGCCGTAGACCGGCCGACGCTGTCATCGCTCGGTTTGGCTTAATTCACAAAGTATCCGAGAGCCGCATGGTTTAACCATGCGGCTCTTTGTTTTCTCGGATTCTAGTTTTTGAATTTTTTTGAGCATCCAAAAAGCCTTGCAGGGACGTTGAATAAATACCAACCTCGCAAAGTCGAAGAACTTAGAAGGCACACGATTATGAACATGATTATGAAAATGTTTTTTGTTTTAGCTAGCTGTCTTGCACTCGCGTCCGTTGCTCCTGGGGCGGAGGAAAACAAGCCAGCACCAAAGAAGAAAGCCGCGCCTGCGCACGCAGCGCAAGGTTCGCAACATGCAGTCGCACCCACGGCCCATCCCACGGGTCATCCTGCACAACACGCGCAACATGCGGTCGTCCCGGCGGGTCATCCTTCGCAACATGCGCAACATGCGGTCGTCCCGGCGGGTCATCCCTCGCAACATGCGATCACCCCGGCGGCCAACGCGCGGTTGCAAACGCAGCACAACGTATCGACCGCGCCGTCCCGGGCGGCGTTGCATGGCCAGGCAAACGCGCAGCGATTTCAGGCCCGGCACTTCAACCTCGCAACTAAACCCAATCCGGCGATCGCGAGCGCGAGGTTCAGAGCGAACAACCAGATTCAGGGCAGTCGGAATTGGCAAGGTCAGCATTACCAAGCCTTCAGGGCTTACAGGTCCCAGTGGCACGACAGCGGTTGGTGGGGAGGCCATTACAACCGTATCATCCTTATCGGCGGTGGATATTATTACTGGGACGGCGGATATTGGTACCCTGCCTGGGGTTACAATCCCGGCTACTCGTATTATCCGTACGATGGGCCGATCTACGCGTACAACGACTTGCCGCCTGATCAAGTGGTTGCCAACGTACAGACGGCACTGCAAGAGCAGGGATATTATCACGGCGAAGTGGACGGTCTGCTTGGGCCGCTCACGCGAGCGGCCATCGCCGATTACCAGCGCGACCACGGTTTATACATGACGTCGGCTGTGGATGAACCAACGCTCGCCTCGTTGGGGATGACATAACCCGACGTGGATTACAAAAAGCCGCCGCGGAATTTCCTGCGGCGGCTTTGCCGCGTACGGAAATGTCGATCTTGGAAGATGTCGATGAACGATTAGCTTGGAGTGATGGAGTAATGGAGGATTGATTTTTTCATCACTCCACTAATCCAATACCCCAGCGCAACTCGATGACGCCACAACTGCAACTCGTCGCCCGGGATTTATTTCAATCTTTTCGCATGGGTGCGCGCCGGATCGAGGTGCTGCGCGGAATCTCGATGGAGATCGTGCATGGGGAAGCGGTTTTTCTTTGCGGTGCGTCGGGCGCGGGAAAAACGACACTGCTTTACACCCTCGCCGGATTGGAACGACCGGAATCTGGTTCCGTGGAATTTGAAGGCCGATTGCTCTACAAGGGGAGCTCGGCCTGGCAAGCGCGGTTGCGCAACGAAAAGATGGGTTTCGTTTTCCAGGGTTATTTTTTGCTCCCGGAACTGACTGCGGTGGAAAATGTTTGGCTGCCTGGAATGATCGGGCGAAGATCGACAATCAAAGGCGCGGAAGAGAGTTTGCACGCCGTCGGTTTAGGCGACCGCCTGCAACATTTGCCCGCTGAACTTTCCGGGGGCGAACAGCAACGCGTCGCTATTGCCCGGGCTTTAACGAACGACCCCGACATTATTTTTGCGGACGAACCAACTGGCAATCTCGATTCCAAAACCGGCGACGCGATTGTCGATCTCCTCTTGAAGCTCGCCCGCGAACGAAACAAGACCTTGCTCGTGGTGACGCACGATGCGCGCTTGGCAGCGCGCGGCGACCGAGAGCTGCACATCGCGGACGGCGTGCTACAATAGAGCGGAGTGATGGAGTAATGGAGTGACGCGAATTTATTTTCCCGACTACTCCATTACTCTACTTACTGCGCCGTCACATTTGCCGCTTGAATTGCGCACCGAATCGCCAGAAGTTTTCCCATGCTTACTAAAGTTGCTGAAGGAACTGCGGGCGCCCTTGTCGATGCACCCGCTCGGCTCGAAACGACCACGCCAGCGGGGAAACCTTCTAGAAAAATTACGACAGCGCACTCGAAGCAGTTACAAATTTACATCGACGGAAAATTTTATTCCGAAGCGAACGCTAAGATTTCGGTGTTCGATCACGGTCTGCTTTACGGCGATGGAATTTTCGAGGGCATTCGCTTTTACAACGGGCGAGTCTTCCGCCTCGAAGAACATCTCGATCGGCTCTGGGATTCAGCGCGCTCGATTTGTCTCGAAATTCCGACGTCGATGCGCGAAATGACGGAGGCGCTGCTCGAGACCATCCGGCAGAATGAGTTGCGGGATGGTTATATTCGGTTGCTGGTCACGCGTGGCATTGGCAATCTCGGTCTCAATCCTGCGCAATGTAAGCGGCCAACCGTGATCATCATTGCATCGACCATCGCGCTTTATTCGCCGGAGATTTATCAAAAAGGATTGACGGTGGTGACCTGCGCGACGCGTCGCACGAATCCCGGCGCGCTCAATCCCGCGGTCAAGTCCCTTAATTATTTGAACAACGTCATGGCGCGAATCGAAGCAAATCTGGCCGGAGCGGACGAGGCGCTCATGTTAAATGACGCTGGCAATGTCGCCGAATGCACGGCGGATAACATTTTCGTCGTCAAGCGCGGTCAGATTTTCACGCCGCCCATCGCGGCGGGCGCGTTGCGCGGGATTACGCGATTGGTTGTCTTTGAAATCGCGGCGGAGCTTGGAATCAAAGTCACAGAAACCGACATCACCCGGCACGACGTTTTCATCGCGGATGAATGTTTCCTCACCGGAACCGCAGCGGAGATTATCCCCGTCATCAAAGCGGACGGACGTCTCATCGGGAATGGCAAACCCGGGCCGATCAGCACGCGCATGGTCGCTCGCTTCCGGCAACTGACGCGCGAAACCGGCACGCCGATTTATAATTAACTCCTGGCGCGATCGATTCGGCGCGGAAGGTGCTCAACGAGATTCGGGTTGAATTTTTTACCTGGTTTGAGGTCTAATTTACAGAGAGATGTTGTGCGACGTTTGCAAATGCAATGATGCGACGGTCTTCCTGACCCAAATTCTGGAAGGCAAAATGCAGAAGGTGAATCTGTGCGACGCCTGCTCGAAAGAAAAAGGTGTCCAAGATCCGACCGGTTTTGCGCTCGCCGATTTGCTGCTCGGCATCGGCGCGGCCGAAGAGATCGAGAAGGGTGCGCCGACACAGAGATGTCCAGTGTGCGGTTTTACGCAAGCGGATTTCAAGAAAACCGGCCGGCTTGGATGCAGCGCTTGCTATGTCACGTTCGGGGAAGGCTTGAACACGCTCCTGAAAGCGATGCACAAGGGGACTGAGCACGTTGGCAAGCTGCCGCAGCGTGCACACCGCGCCCTGGAGCTCAATGATCGGATGCGCACCTTGACCGAGAACCTGCAGAAAGCGGTCGCCGAAGAAAACTACGAGACGGCCGCTTCGCTCCGTGACCAAATCAAACAACTCGAGCACGAACTCGCGACCTAACCATGAAATTCTCTAACGTCATGTCCACCGCCGGAGAATGGCTTCGCGGTGAAGGTCCACATCACCAAATTGTGATCAGCAGTCGCGTGCGCTTCGCGCGCAATCTGCGCAATCGCGCTTTTCCCGGCTGGGCCAAAAAGGCGGAGCGCACGGCGGTTCTCGATCTAATCCGGCCGCGCGTAGAGGAGCTGCTCGAAATGCAGGATTCATTTTCGGAATTGTTGCAAGATCTTTCCGCGTTGGAAAAGCAAGTGCTCGTGGAACGTCATCTGATTAGTCGCGAGCACGCCGCCAAGGGCGTTGGTAGCGCCGTCGTGATGAATCGCCGCCAGACGCTCAGCATCATGATCAACGAAGAAGATCATCTACGGATGCAATCGATTCGCTCCGGCTTGCAATTGAAACAAGCTTTCAAGCTCGTGGACAAGATCGACAGTGCGCTGGAAAGCAAACTCGAGTTCGCCTACGATCAACGCCTCGGATATCTGACGGCTTGCCCGACGAATGTCGGCACCGGCATGCGCGCTTCCGCCATGTTGCACCTGCCAGGCCTCGTCCTGAGCGAGCTGATTAATCAAGTCATTCAGGCAGTAAGCAAGATTGGTCTCGCCGTGCGCGGTCTCTACGGCGAAGGCACCGAAGCGATGGGCAACCTCTTTCAAATCTCAAACCAAACCACGCTTGGCGAAAAGGAAGACGAGATCGTCAGCCGCTTGACCAAAGTCATCGAAACGATCATCGAGAAGGAACACGATGCGCGGCAGGTTTTGATCCAGAAGAAATCGAACACCCTTTGGGACCAGATCGGTCGCGCCTATGGCGTGCTCACTTATGCGCACGCCATGAGCTCAAAAGAAGCGCTCAATTTATTGTCGATCATCAAACTCGGTGTCGATCTGGGCGCGTTTCCGGAAGATCGGCGTTTGCCCATCGATGAACTTTTCATCGACACCCAGCCGGCGCATTTGCAGAAAAGCTCGCAGCAGAAATTGAACGCGGAGGAACGGGATCATCTACGCGCGCAAATTATTCGCGAGCGTTTGAAAGTCTTTCCTAAACCTGATATCAGTAAGATGGGGAAGGAGTCGGGCAATGGCGCGACCGTCCGGCCATCGAACAATGAATAATTTCACACCACGGGCACAACAGGTCTTGGCGCTTGCTCGCAAGGAGGCCGACCGCTTCAACCACAATTACGTCGGCACCGAGCATCTGCTTCTGGGGCTGATCAAGCTGGGGCAGGGCGTGGCGGTGAACGTTTTGCAGAAGATGGGTCTCGATCTGGAGACCGTGCGAATGGAAGTGGAGAAGCAGGTTGGTTCGGGACCTGAAACCAAAATGGTCGGAAATGTCCCCTACACGCCGCGCGTGAAAAAAGTCCTGGCCCTTGCCGGCAAGGAAGCCAAAGCCCTCAATCATTCCTACGTCGGCACGGAACACATTTTGCTTGGGCTTTTGCGCGAAGGGGAAGGCGTCGCGGCACGTGTCCTAAAGAGTCTCGAAGTCGATATCGAGCGGACGCGGAACGAGATTCTCAAGGAGCTCGATCCGAATTTCACTCCTCCGGAAGCGGACGAAGGTGCTGAGCCGGCCAAGAAAGATGTCAAAACTCCGGCGCTCCGCGCATTTGGTCGTGATCTCACTGACTTGGCGAAAAAGGACGAGCTTGATCCTGTAATCGGGCGCCGCAATGAAATCGAGCGCGTCATTCAAGTGCTTTGCCGGCGAACGAAGAACAACCCGGTCTTGATCGGTGAAGCCGGCGTCGGCAAGACCGCAATCGCGGA
>DATMPQ010000207.1:0-19066 GCA_035567015.1 Chthoniobacterales bacterium
GCGATTCCTAGCCGAGGAACTACCTTGGAGCAATTAACGAATCCGGCGTGGAAACCGCCCATTCCACTCTTGGTAAGACGCACCGGCGTTGATCTGGAATTTGTCGTTGCCCACGGTGCCATCGATATAGGTGCCGAACTCGTCTCCACCGAATTTGCCGCTCGAATGTCCGTACATAAAGCCCACTTCCCCGCCGTAATAATACGGCCTCGACGGCGCGCTCATCACTTCGGCGGACGAATCCTTTCCGTCCTTTCCGGATACCTGAGCAGCATTTCCGTTCCGCACTTTCGCGGCGCTCACGTATGCGAGGCTCATATATGTGATCGAAGGGAACTCGACAGGCGCCGTTCCCATCCGGCCCATCTCGCTCGAGACCGGCAGGCGCGTTCCGTCCAAAAAGTTCAGGACGGGAAGCCGATCAATTAAAGCTAAACTATCCACCGTGCTGAAAATTTCCGGCCGATAGAAGGCAAACGCGGAAGAGGCGTCCAGCGAAGGCGTCTGCGCCGCCAGGGGAAAGCACAGAGCGAGAAAGCCGACAACAAGAAGCGCGCGCTTAATCATGAGAGAATTCACAGCCGAAACCATGCGCGCGCCAGTGAAATCTTTGCCAGGAGCAGTCCCGCCCGGCTCGTGCTCGGAAAATTTACCCCGCTCAATACTGCAACATTTCAACATTCCGATTCCTCGCCGTTCGACGATTCAACCCTTCGATGTCTTAACGGTTTCTCAAAATGTCGGATTTTTTTCTTGGTTCCGTTTTTGGATTCAACGCGCGGTCCCCAGCCAACGATCTTTTTCGATCATGTTTGGGACTTGGATGAGGTTATCGGTTTGCTAGAACCGAGCCGTAGCTGATATTTTTTTATGAGCACGAGCATCCGAAATCATTTACCCGGCACGATTGAGCAGATTGTATCTGACAAGGTCGTCTCAGAAATTGTCATCAACACTGCCGCTGGGCTGGTGACTTCTATCATCACAACCGGCTCGGTCGAGCGGATGAACCTTAAAAAGGGTGATGCTGTCTTCGCCATAATCAAAGCGACCGAAGTGTCCATCGAGAAGGACTCCTGAAAATTTCAGTTCTCAAACCTCACATGCAGAATTTTAAATGGGACGATTTCGCGGCGGCGAACGGCGATGGCAATGAGGACCGCAGAAAGGATCGCGGCCATGCCGATGGCCCAAATCGAGGATTCGAGTCCGTAGTTGCCACCGGTCCATAACGAAGAGCCCGTCAGCGTTCCATCCAGGATTGCCGGGCGCGCGGCGTGCCCCGACATGCGCACGCCAAAGATGAAGTCTTCTGCAAAATTCCAGCCGAAATGCAGCCCGATCGGCAGCCAGAGCGTGCGCGTCGCAAAATATGCCGCAGCCAGGAGAACGCCCGATTCCAGAACGATTGCGACGCACGCGGCCAGCGATGCGTTCGGGTTCAACCCATGAAGCGCGCCGAAGGCAACGGCGGAAACGGCGACGCCAGCCCACGTGCCGAAGGTTTGTTCGGTAACGCGAAAGAGTAATCCACGAAAGGTGACCTCTTCCCAGATCGCCGTCCCTAACGCGAAGATGATGGCTGATAAGAATCGGTTTGGAAACGCGAGTCGGTTAATCTGGTAGTGACCGCCCGCATATAGCATCGCCATGAGTAAACTGAACCAAACCAAGCCCAGGAGCAGGCCGAGTGGCAGCAACGCGATTCGAAAGCCAGAGAGTTCGAGCACAGGCCGCTTTTCCAGCAGCCGCACATAGAAGAGATAGCCCGCGATCGAAACCCCACCCTCGAGCGCGAAGATAATGATTCCGGAAACGTGGGCGTAGGCGAGGAACTGTGGCGCCAGACCGAGAATCCAGACGACAACGAATCCGATTAGACCAAGGATGAAACGCTTCAACGCTTTAACGCTTTAACGGTTTCTCAAAATATTCGATTCTTGTTTCTGATTTCTTTTTTCGAAATTGACCAGCATGACGCAGTCGCCCGCAAGGAGTTTGCTGGCGCTCACCGCGCCGCATTATTTGTTCGGCGCTTTCGGCGTGGGCGAGGCGACGAGTTTTTGGAAACGCGGATCGTTCCGGAGCGGATCGAACATCGGATCGAGCCGGAGAAGCGCAGGAGTGAGCGGCACGTTTTCAGCCAGCGCGCCATCGTACGGTATCGAGAGCAGTTTGTTCAACGCGGCTATGGCGCGGTCGGGCTCCCCCATGCGCGCCGACACCCGGGCCAGGATCTCGATCGGAATAGGACCCTGCACGGCATCTTTCTCGATCGGGATCACGGCCATCGCTAGCTCGATCAGTTTGAATGCGGCGGCTTTGTCACCAAGGCCCATACTCGTCAGCGCGAGAACCCCCATGAGACCAAAATTTTCCGGCTGTTCTTTCAGAAAAGGTTCCAGTTCGCTGCGCGCCTGTCGCCAACTTTCCTGAGCGGCGGTATGATCGCCGGTGACGTCCTGTGCCCATCCTAAATAAAAGCGCAGTTCGCCAGTGATAGAACCCAACGCTGGATCAGGCTTGGCCAATATCTCCTTTAGCCGAGGGATGATTTGTGCAGGGCGACGCTCCAGGATCGCTTGGTAAAGTTGTGTTTCCAACGCCTGGGGGTCTTCGGCCGGCGGGTGGAGCGGAGAGAGGAGCGCCGAGGCCCGCGGCAGATCGCCCTCAGCTTGTGCGATAGCCGCCTTTGCTGCGAGGGTGTCGACGTCGCCCGGCATAATATCGAGAACCTGATCAAACTTTCGCAGCGCCTCGGGGAAACGACGAAGCTCGATATACAATTGTGCATGCTGTCCGAGCAGGTTAACGTTGCGCGGGTCGAGCCGCTCGGTTTGGTTGAAATACGACTCGCTCCGCTCCCACTGGCCGCGCCGCCGGGCGACAGAGGCCAGCAACGGAGGAATCTGGCTGCTGTTCGGCAAGAACTGACGTGCCTGTTCAAAGTAACGCACCGCGGTGTCGTAATCCTTTAGACAGGCGTAGTAGTAATTTCCCGTGGCAAGCAGCGCCTCGCCGAGATTGGGCTGAAGAGCGAGCGCGGTTTCGGCTGCCTGCCGTGCCTCTTCACGCAGGGCGACCGTTGGTTCAAGACTCTGTGTGATGTAGCCGCGCGCGTCCGCGATTGACAGTAGCGCCCAACTAAGGGCGAACTTCGGGTCCAACCTCACGGCTTCTCTGAGATATTTCTGTGCACCAAGGGCGTTGGCGGGTGTGTATGTCGTTTGCACGTTATAAGCCAGGCCGCGCAGATACGCATCGTAAGCCTTGGGATTATCCGTCAGTTTGGCGGCGATGACTTGCTCCTCCTGACCGGTGAGTTTCGCTCGCAACTGATCAGCGATGGCTTTGGCCACCTCAGTCTCGACCGAAAAGATGTCGGTCAGTTTGCGATCAAAGGTATCGGCCCACAGATGGGAGTCATTAGCCGCTTTGATCAACTGCACGTTGACACGCACAACGTCGCCGCTCTTCTGCACGCTGCCTTCCAAGATGTGGGCGACGCCAAGTTGCCTGGCGATCTCGGGCAGGTTTTCAGGCGCGCTCTTGTAATGCTGTGTGGATGTGCGCGAGATCACCTTCAGATCGGCGATCTTCGATAAACGCGTCAGAATCTCGTCCTGGATGCCTTCGGCAAAGTAAGCGTTGGCTTTTTCTTCGCTCAGGTTTTCGAATGGTAAGACGGCGATGCTCTTTTCGAGAATTGATTGCCCGGCGGACGTGCGAAATGGGCGGCGCCCGTAAATTAACATGGCGATCACAAGGAGCAGCACGCCAATGATGATGAAATCGAGAATTCGGCCCGTCGCGTGACGCGCAGATCGTGCTTTGACCGGATCGAGTTCTTCGGAGCGAACAATTCCCTGAGGCGTGAGCTCGTAGAGCCAGGACAGACACATCGCGATCGGAAAACCAACCGCAAGCGCAATTACGACAAATCGAATCGCCGAGTTTGGAATTTCGAAGAACGGAAAAACCTGCGTTGTGAGCTGGGTAAGGAACCATGCGACGACTCCGTAAGCGACCGCCGCGCGGTAAACGTTGCGCCGCTTCAGCTCGGTCAAGATGTTCTTTGGATTCACTCTGCGCGCCTTGAAGAAGCGCTCGTCACCGCGGCACTCTACCTTTATGCGCGTGACTTGAAAAGCACGTGCAACGCTTCCGTGATTCCCATTGGTTCCGAAAATTCATTTCTCAAACCTCATCCAGAATTTCGAATGGAGCGATCAGGGTCAAGCCTATTAACCTGACCTGCCGGCTTTAAGCGATTCCCGAAAATATTCGATCGTCTTCTTGATTCCTTCTTCGAAATCTACGTGCGGTTCCCAGCCGAGAATTTTTTTCGCGCGCGCGATGTCCGGCTGGCGCACTTTCGGATCGTCCTCCGGTAACGGTTTATATTCGATGGTCGATTTTGCCCCAGTGATGCGAATGATCTCATCGGCGAATTGTGTGATCGTCATCTCACGCGGATTGCCCAGGTTGACCGGCTCGTGAAAATCGCTCATCGCCAGTTTGAAAATGCCGTCGATCAAATCGGAGACGTAACAAAACGAGCGCGTCTGCGAGCCGTCGCCGAAAACCGTGAGCGGCTTTCCGCTTAGTGCTTGCCCGATGAACGCCGGCACGACCCGCCCATCGCGGAGGCGCATTCGTGGACCGTAGGTGTTGAAGATGCGCACGATTTTCGTGTCGATCCGATGGTAACGATGATAGGCCATGGTCATCGCCTCGGCGAAACGCTTCGCCTCGTCGTACACGCCGCGCGGCCCGATCGGGTTGACGTTGCCCCAGTAATCTTCCTTTTGCGGATGCACCAGCGGGTCGCCGTAGCATTCCGAGGTCGATGCCAGAATAAAGGAGGCCTTTTTGTCCTTGGCCAGACCGAGCGTGTTATGCGTGCCGAGCGCGCCCACTTTCAAGGTCGGGATCGGCAATTCGAGATAATCGATCGGGCTGGCGGGGGAAGCGAAATGAAAAACGTAATCGATCTTTTCTTCCGGCAGGAAGATGAAGTTGGAAACGTTGTGCTTGATGAACCGGTAATTCTCGTTCCCGGCCAGATGCCCAATGTTCGCGTCGCTGCCCGTGATGAAATTGTCGATCGCGATCACGCGATGACCTTCCGCCAGAAGTCGGTCCGTCAAATGCGAGCCCAAAAAACCGGCGCCCCCGGTGACGACGGAAACGGGTTGGGAACGCGCAGACATGCCGCGCTTTATCTACCGGCTAATGAAAAAATTAGCGAGCAGAAACAAATCGAGTGGGAGCGCAGGAATGGCCGCGAATCGGAAGACGGGCGTCCCGCCTGTCCTGGCAGACGGGCATCTTGCCTGTCAAAAAAAGAGCCAACAGGCTGGAAGCTTGTTTTCTATGACAGCCGGGGCGGCTGTCTTCCGGCACTGCGACGAGAGTGCGGGAGTTAAGCTTTTTTCCGCCGGCGGAATTGCTGGACGCCGATCAGCACGACCGCGCCCATGGCCATCATCGCCCAGGGTGGCGGTTCAGGCACCACCGTACCGATTACGCCCATGGAAAAGTCGGTGTTAATGGGGCCCACGTAGTGGGATCCGGAACCCTCGTTGCTGTCGAAGAAGGCATTCCCGTTGTTGCCACAGGGCGTACCTACGCAGTTTAAGCCCGAGGTCTCCGAGTCAAAGGAACGACCAAAGCCATTGCCAACTGGCGTGACATTGAGAAAGTAGGTGCCTGGCGCTAGGGTAATGTTCAGGTTGAGGGCCTGGGCTGTGTATTCCGAAAAACCAAAGTCGCCGGTATCTTTGAAAAAAAACGCGAAGTTGCCTGGGCCGGCCGTACCACCGGCAATCAGTGTACCACCGTTGCCGTTCGTTATGCCTTGGCGGATCGACCATTCAACGGCGGTGGTTGTACCTCCTGATTCAATATAGTTGTTGTAGTTGTTGGAATAGAGGCTGGTCACAGTCCACGTTTGCCCTGCAGGCACGTTGAAATCATCAAAAACGTGGGCGTATAAGCCGAAGCCCAGGCTGTCGTCCCGCTCGTTGGCGAGTCCGTTGGTGTGATTACGGTCACCGTTGTACCAAAGGCTGCCGGGCAGCGCTTGGGCGCGAACGGACGTGTTAAAGGCGAACGCAGCGATTAATGCGAGCGCGAGCAGTGCGGCTCGGGCGATCAAGTTGTATTTATTTTTTATTTTTCAAACGCCCCGCAATTTTTTCAACAATGAACATTGGTCCAAAAATTACAAGCAAGAAATTTGCGATTTTTTCGTGGGCACGCCGCGCTTTACCCAGCGGCTGGCGCGGGAAAGTTTCCAACAGGAAGTCAAAGGAATGACGAAGCACCTGCCTTCGCCCCGCAGTCGCGGGACTACGGCACGGCAGGCGAATGACGAACGAAGCTCGAATGCCAAAATGACGAAGAAGCGATCGGAGCGTCGTAGGGGCGGCTGTCCTTAGCAGATTGAGCGCGGGTTCGGGTTTCGTCATTCCTTCGTCATTAGACATTCGTCATTCGTCATTGCTGCATGACTTCGTTCCTGTGTGGCGAGCTGTGGTTAGGCGGACGCCTTGCCTGTCACAACACAGCCGACAGGCTAGAAGCCTGTCTTCCATGACAGCCGAGACGGCTGTTTTCCGGCACTCCGGCGAGACTCCCGGGGGAGTTAAGCCTTTTTCCGCCGAACCAATCGCTGGACGCCGATCAGCACGACCGCGCCCATGGCCATCATCGCCCAGGGTGGTGGTTCGGGCGCCAGAGGCACAGTGGAATCAACGTCGCGAGCAGCCGGCACAGCGCTCTCATCGCGGGCCTCAATTTTAGCCCGATTCAGAGTAGATTTGAATTGATTGACATTCGTCAGAGCCAGCGCCGGGTTCGCTGGATTGTAAATCAGATCATCCGCGGTCATGTTGGTGAAGCGCGTGTCCCTATCGCTGGTGACGCCACCCTGAGCCGTAATGTCAAGGTGTGAAAACGAAGGCTCGAACTGCTGCGAAGCATTGGCTGCGTTGGCGCGCACCGATGTCGCCACCAAAACCAAGGTGATCAGAGCAATGAAGAGAATTCTGAAAGAACGTACGTACACACCCTGAGACTGAGTCCCCATACATCACGCCTTTTATAGACTCCGTGAAAAAACGTCAAGACAATTTTGCGGATTTTTCGAGGTTTTGCCGGATGCCGCCGTATAAACACCTGCGCCGCGAGTTTCCGGAAAATCCGCTCCCTCTGCGCGGTACAAACATCCAACGTCCAACATCTAATGCTTCGCGCTTTCGGGCATCCAACCGAGCGCGGTGCTGCGCAGTGGCAATTATTTTGGCATGATGCGGTCCGAATGAACCGGCGGTTGCATCCGGCTGATTCAATTGCAGCTTGGATGTCTTGGTCATGATTCTTATGCGTATTTTATTTGCTCGTCCTCTGCTCTTGCTGTTTTCAATCACATCTCTTCTCCTTCCGGCCAGCGTTGCCTCGGCCCAAAATTTGCCGGGCACGACACGTCTGCTTCGCTTTCCGACGACTAACGGCCGGCAGATTGTATTTTGTTACGCTGGCGAACTCTATACCGTCGGCAAAGATGGCGGCGCGGCACGACGCCTCACAAGCGGTCCGGGCTACAGCTCGTTTCCGCGTTTCTCGCCCGATGGAACGCAGCTCGCATTTACCTCGCAATATGACGGAAACACCGAGGTTTACGTAATGCCGGGCGAAGGCGGCGTGCCGAAACGTTTGACGACTTCGGCCACCCTGGGTCGCGACGATATTTCAGACCGAATGGGCCCAAACAACATCGTGATGACGTGGGAGAACACGAAACCGCTGATTGCTTTTCGTTCGCGCATGAAATCATTCAACGATTTCATCGGCCAGCTTTTCACCGTGGGAATGGATGCGGAGCTCCCGCAGCAACTGCCTGTGCCGCGCGGCGGGTTCGTCTCGTTCTCGCCCGATGATTCGAAAATGGCGTTCAATCGCGTTTTCCGTGAATTCCGCACCTGGAAACATTACCGCGGCGGAATGGCAGACGACGTTTGGATTTACGATTTCAAGACCGGTGCGACCGAGAACCTGACGAATAATCCCGCGCAGGACATTTGCCCGATGTGGGGACCGGATAATCACATTTATTTCACCTCCGACCGCGATGGCCGGATGAACCTTTTTTCGATCGATCTCACGTCAAAGCAAACGAAACAGCTGACCACATTCAAAGAGTTCGACATCAAATTCCCGTCGATCGGCAAAGACTCGATCGTCTTCGAAGAAGCGGGCTACATCTGGCGCTACGACCTGGCCGCCGGACAGGCGACGCCCCTGCCGATCGAGGTCAAGGAAGATTTCGCGTCCGGACGCGCTGCGCTGGTCGATGCTTCGAAACACACTCAATCAATAAGTCTGGCGCCGGACGGTGAACGAGCGATTGTGGTCGCGCGCGGCGATCTTTTTTCCATTCCGGCAAAGGATGGGGCGCCGCGCAATCTGACGAAGACTTCGAATGCGCACGAGCGCGATGCGGTCTGGTCGCCAGATGGCAAATGGATCGCCTACAACTCGGACGCTACCGGCGAGAACGAGTTATGTGTCCGCTCGCAGGATGGGAAAGGACAGCCGCAACAGATAACAAGCGGCGCCGACACCTATTATTATCACGCCGTCTGGTCGCCCGACAGCAAGAAACTGCTGTGGAGCGACCGGTTGCAAAGGCTCCGCTGTGTCGATGTTGGAACCAAAGCGGTCACGCAAATCGATCAAGACAAATACGGCGAGATTGAGTCTTACGACTGGTCGCCGGACAGCCAGTGGGTTGCTTATTCGCGACCGGAAGAAAACGATCTCCCGAAAGTTTATCTCTATTCCATCGGCAGCAAGAAATCTGTGCCGGTGACCGACGATTGGTACGCCGCTGGAAACGTCAGGTTCAGCGACGACGGAAAATATTTGCTCTTAGCCTCGAGCCGCGATTTCAAGCCGACGTTCGGCGAAGAGGAGTTCGCGAATGTCTATGTCGATATGGATCGGGTCTATCTCGTCACGCTAGCCAAAGAAACGGAGTCGCCGCTGGCGCCGCGCAGTGACGAGGTCGGCAAAGCGGAAAAAAAGGAGAAAGAAAAAGAGAAAGAAGCCGGCGAGAAAAAATCAGAGGAGAAACCGGGTGAGAAAAAAACGGATGAAAGCAAGCCCGAGATCGCGAAGCCAAAGAAGCCGGTCGTCGTCAAAGTGGATACCGACGGTATTCATGACCGCATCGTTGGTCTCGAAATTCAGCCCGGCAATTACAGCGACATCCGAATGGTCGGGGACCGGATTTTCTATCTCCGCCGCACGGTGGCCGATGATGCAGAGGAGGACGAGGAAGAATTAGGCAACGAGCGGGACCGCAAGCGCCACCTGGCGGTTTACAGCTTGGAGGACCGCAAAGAGACCGTGCTCGGCGATGTGAACGCTTACGAAATCAGCGCCGATGGCAAGAAGATGCTGGTCAAGATCAAGAAAGATTATGCCATCATCGATCTGCCCAAGGACAAGATCGAGACCAAGGACCACGAGCTAAAGCTTTCCGGCCTCGACATGCAGCTGGATCGGCACGCCGAGTGGAAGCAAATCTACTTCGAAGCGTGGCGGCAAATGCGCGACTTTTTCTTTTCGCCCACCATGAACGGAATCGATTGGAAGGCGATGCGCGACAAATATGCCGCGCTCGTTCCGTTCGTGAATCACCGTAACGATCTCACGTATCTGCTTGGCGAGCTCATCGGCGAATTGAATAGCGGCCATACCTACGTTGGCGGCGGCGAACGGCCGGAGACGCCGCGGATCAAGCTCGGACTTCTCGGCGCTGAGGTCTCGCGCGACCCGGCCACGCGCGCTTATCGCATCGATCGAATTCTTCCGGGCGAAAATTGGGACAAACATACGCGTTCGCCGCTTACTGCCATCGGCCTTAACGTCAAGCTGGGCGATTACATCCTCGCGATCAACGGCACTCCCGTCTCCGCGTTGCCAAATCTTTACGACGCGCTCATCGGCACCGCCGATAAACAAGTTATTCTCCGGGTCAATTCAAAGCCGAGCGATGATGGCGCACGCGACATCACGGTTGTGCCGGTGGGCGATGAAGCATCGCTTTATTACACCGCGTGGGTCCAGAAAAACATCGATGAAGTCAGCAAGAAAACCGGCGGCGAGGTCGGCTACATTCACATCCCCGACATGGGACGCCCGGGGCTGAACGAATTCACCAAGCTTTATTTCCCGCAGATTCGCAAGAAAGCGCTCATTGTCGATGTCCGCGGCAACGGCGGCGGCTTCGTCTCACCACTTGTCATCGAGCGGCTCCGGCGAGCACTCGTTATGGTCGGCATCGCGCGCAACGGAGTGCCGCAGACCGATCCGTCACAGACATTCATTGGCCCGATGGTTGGGCTCATTGACGAATTCTCCGCGTCCGACGGCGACATTTTTCCATATCGATTTAGAGCGCTCGGATTGGGCAAATTGATCGGGAAACGCACTTGGGGCGGCGTTGTCGGAATTCGCGAATCGCTTCCATTCACAGACGGCGGCCAATTCTTCAAACCGGAGTTCGCAGTCTATTCGAAGCAAGGCAAGGAGTGGATCATCGAAGGTCACGGCGTCGATCCAGACATCACGGTGGATAATGATCCTGCTAAGGAATTCCACGGCGAAGATCAGCAGCTCGACCGCGCCATCGAAGAAATCCAGGCCGAGCTAAAGACCAAGCGTTACGAACTCCCACCCGCCCCGCCCTACCCGAATCGCAATCCGGCGAACGGCGGGTAAGCTGATGGAGCGCATTCGTCCCGGTAAGCCGACCAAGAATCCGAATCCTGAAATCTGATGCGCATTTTATCCGGCATCCAACCGAGCGGCGTCCTGCACATTGGCAATTACTTTGGGATGATGCGGTCGGCGATTGCGCTGCAAGCGGAAGGGGAAGCGTTTTATTTCATCGCCGATTATCACGCCCTCACCAGCCTGCGCGATCCCAAGGCGCTGCGCGAAAATTCGCATCGGGTTGCACTTGACTTTCTCGCTTGCGGTCTTGATCCGGAGCGCAGCGCGCTTTTCATGCAATCGGATGTGCCGCAAGTGACCGAGCTGGCGTGGATTTTATCGACCATCGCGCCGATGGGTTTGCTCGAGCGCTCGCATTCTTACAAAGATAAACTCGCCCGCGGTATGCCCGCTTCCGCCGGGCTTTTTAACTACCCAGTCCTAATGGCAGCGGATGTTTTGATTTACGACAGCGACATCGTGCCGGTCGGCAAAGATCAAAAACAACATCTCGAAATGACGCGCGATCTGGCCGGGAAGATGAACGAAGCCTTCGGCGAGATTTTCAAGTTGCCCGAACCGCGCATTCAAGCGGCGACGGAAACCGTGCCCGGCATCGACGGCCAGAAGATGAGCAAGAGCTACGGCAACACCATCGACATCTTCGCTGATGAAAAGGAAACGCGACGGCGCGTCATGAGCATCGTGACTGATTCGACGCCGGTGGAAACCCCCAAAGACCCGTCAACCTCGACAATCTTTCAGCTTTACTCGCTCGTCGCTTCGAAAAATGAAACCGCAGAGATGCAGGAAAGCTTTCGGAAAGGTGGCACCGGCTATGGTGATTTCAAAAAACAGCTCTTCGAAAAGCTGTGGGAATATTTCGCGCCGATGCGCAAACGCCGCGAAGAAATCCTGGCCGACAAATCATACATCGACAATGTCCTCGCCCGCGGCGCCAAGCGCGCCAACGAGATCGCAGATCAAGTCATGCAGCGCGTCCGCGCCGCGGTCGGCTTGCGTTAATGTCGATCTAAAAAGCTCCTGACGGTTTCGCCGCAAACCTCCGGCTTTTCGATCCACATGTCGTGCGTAGCGTTCGGAACCGCGACGTGCTCAGCGTTCGGCAGAAGGCGAATCAACTCCTCATTGATCAAACGAAGAGGTGGTAACGTTTTCTCTCCACTCAACAGCAAGATCGACATGTTCAATTTGCGCACTGCGTCGCGGTCGAGCGGCGGAAACGCATCGCGTGAGGTAGTCAGCGCTTGCCATTCGCGGAGATTATCCGTTAACGCGCGCCGCCCGCCGGGTGGCATGGCCTCGTAGGAACCTTTTCCGCTAAAGTAATCGCAGGTGATTCGTAGCGCCGCCTCGGGATTATTATTTCGAAATGCTGCAGCCGCTGGCTGCCAGATCGCGTTCATGAAGCGGTCGAGTTCGACATTTCCGCCGGCAATGTCGGGCAGCCATTTCAAGACCGGCGGTTCCGCCAGCACAAGGTTACGAACGCGCTCGGGATGGCGAGTGGCGTAACAGAGCGCGGTGAATGCGCCATAGGAATAACCAACAATGTCAACTCGCTCCAGCTTCAACAAGTCGATCAAAGCGGCGAGGTCTTCCGCTTCGATAATCGCGGAATGATCGGGCGAAATTGGCTCGTTGTGGTTCGGATAGTTGTAGCGGCGGCTGTATGCGATAACGCGATTGCGCGCGGAGAAACGTGCCATTTGTGCGCCCCATTCCCGGTAGTCACCGAGGCCGCCATGAATCAGGATCAGCGGCAGGCCAGATCCCTCATCGAGATAGTGAAGCTCGACGCCATTGACGCGCGCTGTTTTTAGCGACGCGATTTCGTCACCGCGTCCCGTTTGGCCGGCAAGCCGTCCCGGCAGCGTGAGCAGCAGAACCAGATTCAAACAGGTGCGCATCGTCACGACAACCGCAGGTTAACTAGTGGACTGCGTGAAACCCAGCTTTGTTTTCGCGGCGGAGCGAATACAACGCCCTCGCCGGCGGCGCCAACCGCGAGAACGAAGTAGCGAATCAAGTCACCAAGCGCATCCGCGCCGCGGTCGGCTTGTAGCGGCGGTCTATGACCGTCACTAGATTCCACTTCAATTAGTGCGACGGTCACAGACCGCCGCTACAGTTGATCGATGGCGGCTCTCCGATTTCACATTGTTCCGAATGCGAAACAGGACAAGGTGATGGGCGAGCATGGAGCGGCAATCAAAATCAAACTGCGCGCGCCGGCTGTGGAAGGAAAAGCGAACGCGGCTCTGCGCAGTTTCCTAGCTCAAGAGCTGAAGATTTCCGAACGCAGCATTTTGCTGGAGCGCGGTCAGAAATCGCGCGAGAAAATAATTCACATCGAAGGATTGAGCGAAGGAGAAGTGCGCTCACGCCTCCTCGTGAAACGCCTTGCAGGCTAATCGGTGTTATGAACCGGAAAATGCTTTGTCAATTTCGTCGTTGAATCGAAAGATATAGATCTGCCACTCGTCTTTGGCTTTAAAAAACATAAATTCCCAAAACAACGGTGCACCGCCCAAATTGTGATAGGAAATCATGCGAATTCTAACAAAGGAATCCCCGAAGAGTTTCTTGTCGACCTTCTCAATCCGGTCAATCTTGCCGTCAATCTTGATAGCCTCTTCGAGCGCAGGCGGGAACGCGGCGACCTGCGAACCGTTTCGTGATTCAAGTAAAGTGCCTTTGCAGAGACCGTCAATGGCCGCGGAAGCACCCTTATCACCGAGTGTGCTAAAGAATGTATCTATTTGAGCTTGCGGTTCCGGTCGCGCAGCAAACACTTGCGAGCCGACGATGACCAGCAGCGCGCAGAATGCTTTTGATTTCATAGAAGGTAAACGTTGACGACATGCAGTTACTTGACAAGAACAGACTGTATCTTGCAGCTATGTCGCCCAGAAAAAACATCGCAGCTGCGACGCTTGCGATCACTTCGATTCGGTGATCTTGAGGCCTGGCGGCGGCTCAAAAAGAGAAGGGTCGAAGGGCAGATCGGTTTCGTAGGAAAGATAACGGATGGAGAAATCGGGTTTCCCGTCCTTGGTCACATCGATTTCGACAGGCTTGCCAGTGTCCGGATCGAGCAAAAGAGTAACTTCCCGTCCGCCACTTTTTATTGCCAGCGCGTTGCAATCCTTCTCCTCGACCTTGCGCACGCCGAGGTCGCGGGCCTTATGTCCGCGAAAAAATCGCACCTCATTTCCGAACTCAAGGTCCTGGAATTCCTTGTCAGGATCCGGTTGGCCGTTCGGTTTGAGGGTCGAAATCATCGGTAGGCGTGCGAAGAATGTTGGTCCTGGATCAATGATGTGACGCGCTGTGTTATCGAGCAAGTTGATTACCCAGGCATCCGGCTCCCTCGTAATGTTAAGGGTGTGAATGCGCCCCGCAGGGTCGGGCGCTTCCTCGATTCTCGAGTACTTGTCGCCTACCCGGTAGAGCGTCCATTCCTTGTCCGCCACCTGGGTGAGCGTCTTAGGCTGGGCTCCCAATGAGTCCGGCGCGGCATGCGGGCTCATGCCGCGAAAGACTATTTTTGTCATTCGAAGTTCGTCTGCCGCAGTCGTCAGTGCAAAAATGCACGTGACGGCGAGAATGAATGTAAGCTGAAGGAACGTATGCCGCTTCAGAGCGCGAGCAGGCCGAGAAATCTGGACCTCCAAACAACTCTTTGACGATTCGATCATCGCGTCCCCCTCTCGGCTTCAGCGGTCGAGTGAGCGTTTGAGCTTTCCTTGAGCTCGGCAAAAATCAGCCGGCCGGCCGTGGTTTGTAAGGCGCTTGAAACAACTACCGTCGTCGTCTTACCGAGATGTGGCCGCGCGTGATTGACGACGATCATTGTGCCATCGGCGAGATAACCGACGGCTTGATGTTGTTCGCGACCTTCTTTCACTAAGCTCAATTGAATTTCATCGCCGACCACTACCATTGGACGCAGCGCGCGCGCCAGATCGTTCAGATTCAGGGCCGGCACTTGCTGGAGCCGCGCCACCTGACAAAGCGCGTTGTCGTTCGTAAGCAAACGCGCCTGTAACAGCTTCGCCGTGTGTACCAATCGCGCGTCGACCGCTGTCTCGCGATCGTCGCTGCTGCTTTCGTGAATGGTCAATTCCATCTCCCGAGAATGGTGGAATTGGTTGAGAAGATCGAGGCCGCGGCGGCCGCGCTCGCGCTTGGCTGGGTCGCGTGAATCCGCCAGTGCTTGCAGTTCATCAAGAACAAATCGCGGCACGATGAGTGATCGGCTGAGAAACCCACTCGCGCAGAGATCGGCGATGCGACCATCGATAATCACATTGGTATCGACGATGAGTCGCTCGTGCTGGGTTGTTTCGCGAGCGAAGCGGACGTAGGGAATGACGAGCGAAAATTCGTCGCGGTTGCTGCGCATGGCCAGCATCATGCCGAGGTAAGCGAAGGTGGCGTAAACAATCAGGCGTGCGGCCCACTGCGTCGTTTCCGACCGATAATGCAAAACATCCGAGGCCATCAGCAGGTTGGCAAAGAGCAAGCCGAGCAGCAGGCCAAACGTTGCCGAGGAAAATGCGCGCAGCGAAAAGCCTTTGAGCAAACGATCGATCAACACGACGACCAGCCCGAGGATCAGGCCAAGGACGAGACCCGGCCACAGGTTCCCTGCCAGCTCGGCGGAGGCATTGGCGCCAATCGCGGCGCAGAATGTCACAAACAGAACGCGGAGCAGATTAACGGTAAGCAGCGGCGTCATTGCCGCCTCCCGGTTTTGCGCGGCGGATTATTTTGCTCCCGAGCGTTGACGTCGATCTTGGCGGCGCTGTCGCGGTAAAATAAAACGCCGTGCGCGCGCAAGTTGCTAATGAGCGCGCGCAAATCATTCGCTAGTTCTGGATTGGTGAGAAGTGCGGCCAGTAATCCCTTCCCCTCGGTGGCGGCTTTGAACGCCTTGCGTGCATCGCCAATCGTGACTTGTAAATCGTCCGCCGCTTTCTTGGCTGAGCTCATCGTGGAATCTGTTTTCTCGATGACACCGTCGAGTTTTTTCGAAGACTCGGCCAAGGCACCCGTCGCTTGATTAAGATGCTCCATGCTCGCTTTCAAATTCTGCATGTTTGCCGCCGACAACGTTTCCTCATTCAAGCGGCTCACCGTCGTGTGAAGATCATTCAGAACCTGGCCGCCTTCACGCGTGAGATCGTCGAGTCCAGTTTCGCGTGTGCCTGTGATGTAGGCGTTAGGTGAGATGTACGCTTTCGGCTGTCCGGGCGGCGTTGTCACATTTACGAATCGATCTCCGAGCAAACCGGAGCTTCCCACGGTGAACTTGCTTTCCGCGGGAATTCTAACGTAATCGTAAATCTTTAACGGCACGTCCACTCCGGTGCCTTCGCGAGAAAGCCGCGGGCCTCCCGCGACCTTTCCGATTTTCGCGCCCGCGAGCAAGACATCGGACCCTTTCAGTAATCCGCTCGCATCCTTGAAGCCAACGCTGAGGCTGTAATAAGTTTTGAAACCCTCCCCCAGCCTGCCGAATTGCACGACCAGCGCGCCCAACATGGCCAAGCCCACAAAAACGAAGGCGCCGACTTTGAATTCCAAACCTCGCTCGTGCCGATTCATTGCTTTTTAACCCTCAACTCTTAGCTCCTAGCTCTCAACTCTCAACTGTTCGTCCGAACGTCCGAGCAAAAAATCCTGGATGAGAACGTTGTCGGTTTGTTCGAGCTCCCGGGGCGTTCCATGAAAATAAATCCGGCCCTCGTGGAGATAAGCGACGCGATCAGCCACATGAAACGCATTTTTCATGTCATGGGTAACGACAATGCTCGTCACGCCAAAACGTTTTTGCAATCGCCGGATCAGCCGGTTGATTGAATCGGAAACGACCGGATCGAGCCCGGAAGTCGGTTCGTCGTAGAGAATACATGATGGCTGGCGAATGATCGAACGCGCGAGACCGACGCGCTTCTTCATTCCACCACTCAAATTGACCGGCATTTTCTTTTCTTCGCCTTGCAGTTCCATCACCTCGAGCATTTCATGTACTTTCGTGCGCAGCACTTTCAGATTGCGCTCGCCGGCCTCGCGCAACGGAAAAGCGATGTTCTCCTCGACGGTCATCGAATCGAACAAAGCGCTGCCCTGAAAAAGAATTCCGACTTTTTGACGAACGGTCGCGAGCTGCCGTTCGGTCATGCTAGTAATATTTTGGCCTTCAATCCAAATTTCTCCCGCATCCGGTCGCATCAAACCGATAAGATGTTTGAGCAACACACTCTTGCCGCCGCCGCTGCGGCCGATAATTGCGAGGGTTTCACCGCGCGCGACTTCGAGCTCGACCCCACGCAAGATTTCTTGGGCGCCGATTCTCTTCACTAATGACCGCACCGCGATCATTGGTGAAGCGTTGATCGATGAGGGTTGAGGGCTGATGGACACTGCGGAAGATGTCGGCGCTTCGATCGTTACTCTCTTACTCCACCACTCCGCTCATTGATAGCCGGCCGGGTAAATGATGTTGAACAACATGGTGAGGAAAAAATTGCAGATCAGGACCGCGAGGGAGGCATTCACCACCGCCTCAGTCGTAGCGCGGCCGACGCCCACCGCGCCTTCGCGCGCGGTCAACCCTTTGTGACAGCTAATGAAAACGATGAGTATCCCGAAACAGAACGCTTTCGAGAGACCCATGATGATGTCGCGATTCCGGGTCCAACGCACCATGTTCGCCATGTAGTACGTGCCGTTAATCTCGAGTAGGAAAATTGCGATGAAATATCCAACAGCGATGCCGACGGCAATGCACTCGGCCACGAGCAAGGGCATCGAAATCAGCATGGCGAGCGTGCGCGGCACCACAAGGTAGTCGGTCGGATAAACGGCCAGAGCGCGCAACGCGTCGATCTGTTCGGTCACTTTCATCGTCCCGATTTCAGCAGACATCGCCGCGCCGACGCGTCCTGCCACCATGAGCGCACTCAGGACTGGCCCGAGCTCGCGACAGATCGAGACCGAAACCACCGCGCCCACGGCCGATCCCATTCCCAGTTTATTGAATTGGAAGAATGTCTGCGCTGTAAAAACCGCGCCGGTGAATCCGCCCGTGATCACGACGACGAGTTGGGAAAGCAGTCCGATCTCGACGACTTGATTGAGAAATAATTTCCAGCGCAGCTTGTGCGTGAAGATTGAGCGGAAAGTGTCGGTCGCCAGCAACACGACTTCGCCCAGATATTGGAAGAACGCGAGGAGCGGCGCACCGAGCGCATTGAATAATCGAACCATGGTCAAGAGAACGGCGCGGCCGTTCCGGTTGAATTCAAACGCTGAGCGACTGCGTTTTGGTTTTTGGGCGAAGCATTCGTCGCAAGTTTACGGGCGAGACGAAACGATGCAACGCCTTAACGCGGGAACGCGACAACGGCTCAAAGCCCGGGGCCAAACCTATACCGTGAGACTCGGTCGAGCCGAATGAATCGACAGGTGTCGATGAATTCGACGGCGCCGCAGAGCGTCACCCCACCGTCTCCAACATTCACGCTCAACGTTTGCGCCCTGCGCAAAGCTGCGATACAAAGATGTCGATTTGCGAATGAAGCGCGCAGTTCGATTTTTGTTTTCGATCGAGATTCTTTTCGGTGCTCTTTTCTTCACCGGTTGCGAAACGATGCCGGAAGGAATTCAGCAGGCGAGGATCGCGATGGCCCAGCATATCGCCGCCGAACCGCCGGGAGATTATTTTATCGGCCGGCGTTATTTCAAACCGGACTTCAAGTTCTGGGGCTATGTGCGTGGGCCGGGTCAGCCCTGGAGCACGGCTCAGCTCGTGATGTTAAATGAAAAGCAAAAACTCGCGCCCGATCGTGAGCGTTTGAGTTTCGGCAGCGACAACAATTACGAGTACAAGCTCTACGGTTACTTCAGCGGAGACAAAGTTTACGAGCCGGCCAGCAACGGCGTCTATCCGGAGTTCGTTTTGAAAGGGTACGAAGAGATTTCGACGAATCCGCCGCCAATTTTCAAGAGCCAATACAGCGGACGCGCGGATGCTGCGAACACTCGGTTTGTAATCGAGAAGCCGGAATAATCGATTGTCCGCGCAACACTCGCGAGATCCGATTGCCGAAGAATTCTTGCGCTATCTCGCCGTCGAGCGAAACGCCTCTCCGCGCACGCTAAAAGCTTACCGGCAATCGCTGGAAGCTTTTCGTGCCGCGAACAAAACACCGTGGAAGAAATGCAACGCCGAGGATTTTAGGAACTACCT
>DATMPQ010000208.1:0-7676 GCA_035567015.1 Chthoniobacterales bacterium
ACGTGTTCATCGATAAAACGGTTGCCCAGCTTTTGATAGATCGTGCTGTCTCTGACGTAGTCGACGAGCCTCGGGAAAATCTGGGCAAACAATTCCCAGTTGCCGAGGTGGCTCAAGATGAACACGACGGGATGACCGGCACGCAATTGCCGATGTACGACATCGAAGTTCTCGGTCTCGACCCGCGCTTCCATCTTTTCCAGCGGCATGACGCGGAGTTTGACGCTGCAGAGAAGGTTCGCGCCCAGACGCTGAAAATGACGGCGGCCAAGACGCCGCAATTCGCGCGCCGATTTTTCATTTCCGAACGCGATCGAAATATTTCGCAGCGCTAGTCGCCGATATTTTCCGAGAATGATCCAGGCACAAAACCCGGAGACGTTTCCCAGCGCGAAAACCGCGCGCAAAGGCAGCGCTGCCAGAAACACCGTGCCTGCACGATAGAGGAGATAAATTGAAAAATCGAGCATGCAGGATCGTCGGGAGTATGGCGCAGCGGCGTGGTAGCGTAAATTTGCCTGCGCCGCGCTTCAATTAATATACTGTGCGAGTGTTGCAAACCGCTTCAAATCCAATGGGTAGCGCCGCCGCGAAGGAAGCGATTGTCGCTCGCCTCCAGTCTCAGGTGGATCACCTGCAACGAGCGTTGCGTGCGCGCACGACCGAACTCGATCAAGCGGACCAGCACATTGCGCGGCTTGAAGAAAGTTTGCTGAAATTGAAGCAGGTCAGGCGCGAACTGAGGGAGCTAAAGCGGGAAAGGCGAGCATTGCGCAGCTCTCCGGAGCGCAGGATCGGTCAGGTGTTGCTCGCGCCTTATCGATTGCCCCAGACTCTTTTTCGAGAAATCAGAAAGCGCTTCGGACTGCCGCGCTGGCCATCGCCTCAGCCTGCGAAGACTGAATATCAAGCGTGGTTGGATCGGCATCGCGTCTCGCCGGCTCAAGCGCGCAGCATGCGGGAAGAGTCACGCATTTTTTCCTACCGGCCTCTTATCAGCATCATCACGCCGGTTTTCAACACTCCGGGCGCTTGGCTTAGGGAGGCGATCGACTCCGTCCTCGCGCAAGCTTACGAGAATTGGGAACTGATCCTCATTGATGACGCTTCCATCAATCGCGAGACTCTCGAAGTTTTACACCGGCAATCCTCCCGTGACGCGCGCATCCGTTTGGTTCGCCTTGAGCAGAACGGAGGCATTTCCGTAGCGTCGAATCGTGGCCTTGCCGAAGCGCAGGGCGAATGGATCGGCCTGCTCGATCATGATGACTTGCTCGAGCCGGATGCGCTTTTCGAAACGGCGAAATTGCTTCAGACGCATTCCAATGTCGATCTTATCTACTCCGACGAAGACAAGCTTACGGAAGAAGGTTTTACCGATCCAATGCTTAAACCCGATTGGTCGCCAGACTTCTTCCTAGCCTGCAATTATCTCTGCCATTTTATTACCATAAGGCGCGAACTTGTCCGGCGGATCGGCGGGTTCTCTTCCCAATTCGATGGCTCGCAGGATTACGATCTTCTCCTGCGCGCGATCGAGCAGACCGATCGGATTCATCACATTCCGCACGTGCTGTACCATTGGCGGCGAAGCGCAAGCTCAAGCTCGAGTGGCTTTCGGCAAAAACCTGGGCAATTCGACGCCGGACGGCGCGCCGTTGGCGAACACCTTCGGCGAAAAGGCATCAAGGGTCACGTCGCTATCGAGTGGCACACGCACACTTATTGGGTGAAGCGGGAACTTGCCGAGGCGAAGAAAATTTCCATCATCATTCCGATGCACCATCGCATCGAGTTGCTCGCGCGCTGCATCGAGAGCATCGCGACCAGCACAATCTATCCGAATTATGAGATCGTCGTTGTCGGCAACGATCGCCAATCGGAGGAGGCGGGTGCTTACTTCGGCCGGTCCGAACACCAGCTTCTGCATTATGAAGGGCCGTTCAATTATTCGGCGATCAACAATTTCGCCGTCGAGCAAACCGAGAGTCCCTGGCTGCTCTTTTTGAATAATGACATTGAGGCGATCGAACCCGATTGGCTCGCCTCCATGGCCGAGCATGTGCAGCGGCCGGAAGTCGGCGCGGTCGGAGCGCGGTTAGTGAATCCGGATGAGACGATCGAGCATGCCGGGGTTGTTCTCGGCGAGAATGGAATCGCGCAGCCGGCCTTTCGCGGTTTTCCGGCGGAGCACCCTGGCGTCTGCCGGCAATTGCAGATCATGCGAAATTACAGTGCGGTCTCCGGCGCGTGTCTCTTGACGCGGCGCAAAGTCTTTGAAGAGGTCGGCGGCTTTGATGAAGAATCGCTGCCGGATGCATTTGCCGATGTCGATCTTTGCCTCAAGATGGGGCGCGCCGGCTATCTCATCGTTTACACGCCTTTCGCAAAATTGTATCACTACGAATCGACCAGCCGGCGTTGCAACGTCGAGGCAGCGGAGGCCGAGGTCATTCGCCAACGCTGGGCCGGCGTTTTGGAGCGCGATCCTTATTACAATCCAAATCTTTCTCGCGAACGCGCCGATTTCTCGTTAGGCACTTAAGCGGCTTTACAAGATCGAGATGAGCAAACGCGAAACAAACGTATGGGCCGGTCTGAGCGGGGCCGCGCGAAAAGCGCTCTCCGCTCGCGATTACAAGGCAGGTTCATTGGCGCAGCGGCTCGCCCGCTTCGGAGTTGACGCCGGGGAACTGGCGGCGGCCGATCGACACAAGCTCGAGATAAAAACCATCTGGATTCCAGGCGTGGAAATTTTTGCCCGAGCAATTTATCCGCAGCGTCACCGCGGAGTTTTCGGCGAATTTGTCCGCCGCGATGAGGGAATTCTCGCCAAAATCGGGCTTTGGCCGAAACAATGGTCGGCTGCGCGCATGTTTGCCCAGAGCGCCAAAGGATTTCACATCCATCCACCGAGCATTCCTCCCCAGACAAACACGGGGAAATGGCAGCGACGCCTGTTCGTTACCGAGCCGCAAAATTATTCGTTGCGTCCTTACGATGACGAGCAATGGGACGTGATGTTTTTTGTACAAGGGCGCGCTGAGATGCTGCTGCTCGACGTCCGTGCCGGGCTTCCCGGGCGCCTCATGCGTTTCTTCGTCGATGGCGACAATCATCGTAGCGCCAACAACGTTGGCATCGTGGTTCCACCCGGCGTCGCGCACGCCATTCGCGTGGAAGGCTCGGAAGATGTGATCATGGTGTACGGGACGAGCACGATCTTTCGGCCCGAATTCGAAGGCCGCATCGCGAGCGAGATCGAGACCGCACCGCTACCCGACTCGTGGCAAAAGTTTCTTTTGTAGGGGAAGCAGTTTGCTTCCCAATTGCGGAGCGGGACGCTAACAGCGTCCCCTACAGTCGCATTTGTTTGCAACGCTTTCGGCATCCATAAACCCCGGCTACAGCTAAATGAAGCGGCAATTCGATCCGGCGAAGCCGGAACTGATGGATCGGCCGCAGCCAGTTTCTTCTGAGCTGGAAAACGACCTTCGAAATATACGCCGGCTAAATCGGTTCTTCGGCAGTCATTGCCTTGTTCGGAATTTTTTGCGTTGCTGGATTGAACCGGGCGATCACGTGCGCATTGTCGACCTTGCGACTGGCTCAGGCGACATTCCGCGATTGATTGTTGATTACGCACAAAAGATCGGTGCGAAGGTCGAGGTTGACGCGTTAGATCGACAACCAGCTACACTGGAGATTGCGAGAAACTTAAGCGGTAACTATCCGGAAATTTCGTATATTGATGCAAACATCTTGGAATGGCGGACTGCGGAACCCTACGACATCGTGCTTTGTTCGCTTGCGCTTCATCATTTCAGCGATGTTGATGCCGTGCGCCTCTTGCGACGTTGTCGCGAACTTTCGCGAAAATTTGTTCTCGTTTCCGATCTGCGACGCGGACTTCTCGCCACGATCGGCGTTTATCTTCTGACTGCACTCATTTTTCGTGAACCGATGACGCGCTATGACGGGCGCGTTTCCGCCGCGCGTGCATTTTCCGTTGCGGAATTGGACGAGTTGGCGAGCCGTGCGAGTTGGCAAAATTTTCAGCACAAAAAATTTCACTTCGGGCGACAAGCGATTTGGCTCGAATAGATCGACAATTAAGGTCGCGATTTTTTGTAATGAAGATTCTGACGACGGTCGCGAGCGTGAACGCTTCGTCGCACAAGCGCGCGGAAAAACCACGTGTGCTGGTGCCGACGATGGGGGCATTGCACAAGGCTCACCGTGAATTGATTCGAGTCGCACGTGAGCGCGCCGGGCGCGCCGGCGAAGTGGCGGTGAGCATTTTTGTGAATCCGCTACAGTTTGAGCCAGGAAGCGATTACGAACGATATCCCCGGCCGGAGGCAGAAGACGAAGATTTTTGCCGAAATGCAGATGTCGATCTTTTATTTCGGCCGACGGCAGCGGAAATGTATGCGAAGGATCGCGGGGTGTTTGTCGAGGAAACCAAGCTGTCGAAGATGCTTTGCGGTAAATCGCGCCCGGGACATTTTCGCGGGGTTTGCACGGTGGTGGTGAAGCTGTTCCACATTCTCGAACCGAATACCGCCGTGTTTGGCGCAAAAGATTTTCAGCAGCTCGCAATCATTCGCCGGATGGTGCGGGATCTCAATTTTAGGATCGACATTGTGGGTGTGCCGACTGTTCGCGAGGATGACGGGCTTGCGTGCAGTTCGCGCAATCAATATCTGAACGCGGAGGAGCGAAAACAGGCGACGGTTTTGCGACGGGCGTTGTTAGTGGCGGTGGAACGGGCAAAAGCCGGTGAAAAAGCCGCGAAAATAATTGTCGATCTTGCGCGCGCGACGATTGGTTCGGCCTCGCTAGCGCGGATCGATTATGTCGATCTTGTCGATGAAACAAATTTGCAGCCGATCGAAGTCGTTAGGCCAAATTCGTTGCTGGCACTGGCGGTTTTCTTCGGCAAGACTCGTTTGATCGACAACATCCTGCTCGCGTGAAGGAATACGATTTCGTCGTGATCGGTAGCGGCATTGCTGGTCTGAGCTTCGCTTTGAAGGCGGCGAAGCATGGATCAGTGGCCGTGATCACGAAGCGCAAAGGCGCAGACACGAACACGGCCTGGGCACAGGGCGGAATCGCGTGCGTGACGAGCGACGAGGATTCGTTTGAGTTGCATGTGCGCGATACGCTCGAAGCAGGCGGGGGGTTGTGTGACGAAAAGGCTGTTCGCGCGATCGTAACGGAAGGGCCGGAGCGAATTCGCGACCTTGTCGATCTTGGCTTGCATTTTGACGAGCGCGAAGTCTCCGGACATCGTGAGCTTGATCTTGGCCGCGAAGGCGGTCACTCGAAGCGGCGCGTGCTGCACGTGCAGGACGTAACTGGCAAGGAGATTGAAAACACTTTGCTGCATGAGCTTGGCCGGCAATCGCATGTCGATCTTTTGGAAAATCACATGGCGGTCGATTTAATCACCGGGGGCAAACTTGGTTTTGCGACGGAAGATCGTTGTCTGGGCGCATACGTTCTCGACGAAAAAACGGGCCAAGTCGAAACGATCCGCTCGGATCGGATTGTGCTTGCTACTGGCGGTTGCGGGAAAGTGTATCTTTACACGACCAATCCGGACATCGCGACGGGCGATGGCGTGGCGATGGCGTGGCGCGCTGACGCGCTGATTGCGAACATGGAATTTATCCAGTTTCATCCAACGTGTTTGTTTCACGCGAAAGCCAAATCGTTTTTGATTTCAGAAGCGGTGCGTGGCGAAGGGGGAATTTTGCGGAACGATCGCGGCGAAGATTTCATGAAACGCCACGACACACGCGGATCGCTCGCGCCGCGGGACATAGTCGCCCGTGCGATTGATGCCGAGATCAAGCGGTCCGGCGCGAAATGCGTTTTCCTGGATATCACGCACCGATCGCCAGAGTTCATTCAGGAACGTTTCCCGCACATTTACGAAACGTGCTTGAGATTTGGAATCGACATGTCGAAGCAGCCGATTCCGGTGGTGCCGGCGGCGCATTATCAATGCGGCGGCATCAAAACAGACGTGAACGGCGCGACGAGTTTGGCCGGGCTGTACGCGATCGGTGAAGTGGCGTGCACCGGATTGCATGGAGCAAATCGACTAGCAAGCAACTCGCTGCTCGAGGGTTTGGTGGTTGCGCATCGCGCTGCGGAAGCGTCCGTGCGCATCCAACCGCCGTCGCATGGGGCACGAAAGATTTCATTGCCTGAGTGGGAATCGGGCGACGTGCAGGACGTGGATGAGCTGGTCGTGATTTATCACAACTGGGACGAAATCCGGCGCCTAATGTGGGATTACGTTGGCATCGTGCGCACGGACAAGCGGCTGCAGCGGGCGAGCGCACGCTTGCGAAATCTCCAGCGTGAAATTCGTGAGTTCTATTGGAATTTCAAAGTGTCGGTCGATCTCTTGGAGCTGCGTAATCTGGCCACGGTGGCGGCGCTGATTGTCGATTCGGCGTTAACTCGCAAAGAAAGCCGTGGTCTTCATTTCACGCTCGATTATCCCAAAACGGAAGATCGACAATTCAAACAGGAAACGTTGCTCAGCTGGGGGCGAGCGTGGAATGGATAGTGCTTCTATGGTCGATCTCCCATCCGAGGGCAGGTTTTTGACATGGAAAATACCTTGCCTCAAGGCCGGTGATCGGATAAAAGGGTGGGGCAATTTGGACATGAACAGGCTAATTTGCACATGAAGAGGCTTTTAGCGTTTTGTTTTATTCCCGCGATCGTGGGCGCGATTAAGGCCGAGGATCAATCGACTTCGCCATATGCGACCTCGGCGGATTTTGCCAGGTACGCGATGAAACTGCGCGAACAAGCGCTTTTAAAGGTCGAGCCGCAGGTGTTTGTCCCAACCTCTTCGCGACCGGCGACGACCCGCTTTGCATGGAAAATCAACATCGTCACTACGGTTTTTTGGATTGGAGAACAGGCTGGGGGCAACAATCCGGTCCCCAATTACAAGAGCTCGTGGGACGCGAACTGGACCGCGGCGTACGGTGGATTCGATAACCCCGATGCGTCGTCCCGGCGCAATTATATCCCGATTGCCTTCATTCCCCATCAAAATCCATTCTACTGCGCGCTGCCGTACAACGACGTTACGCACGGCCAGTTCAAGCCAGAAGCGCCGCTTGTCATCCCATGGTTTAAGCAGGCGTACGCCGGACCGGGGCAATCGGTTTGCCAGCATCGCTGGATTGCGATTCGCAAACGCAATCGCACTTGCTACGCGCAATGGGAAGATTGCGGTCCATTTCGCACTGATCATTTTCAGTACGTCTTTCAAAACGAACGGCCCAAGCCGAACTTAAACCATGGCGCGGGGCTGGATGTTTCTCCTGCCGTTCGCGATTACCTTGGGCTTGCGCCGACTGACGTAACTGACTGGCAGTTTGTCGACGTGCGCGATGTGGCCCCAGGCCCCTGGCGGAGCTACGGAGAAAACAACAATTTCGTTATCGCGAGGCGGCAACTCGAGAAACCACTGGTTCAACAGACCTCGGCCAACGCGAAGAAATAGCGCTTCGACGGCGGCGCCCGCGAAGCGGCGGCAACGTCAGCTGAGCCGCGACGCCAAGCCAGCGAAGTTCCGCTGCAGCTCTTCCGCCCGGCGTAGGAACGGCTCGCAAGTTCGGCGTTGCGCGACGCAGAAC
>DATMPQ010000209.1:0-4278 GCA_035567015.1 Chthoniobacterales bacterium
GAGCCCTGCGAATGCGTTGTCGTCGCTCGCGATACCACTCCCAAACTAATTCTGGATTTTTCTCGAAGGCTTCCGGCGTCGCTAGCTTCATCGGGTCCAAGTTTCGCCAGTAACCATCTTTCCCGCGAAAAGTGGGGATGCCGCTCTCGGCTGAAACGCCGGCGCCGGTAAGAACAAGAATACGCATAAGCCAAGATCGCGACGGCCGGTGGATCGACCGCTCCGCGGGCGATGCTAAAATGACGCGGCTTCGCCGCCACACATAACATCGAGCAAGGGACTGCTCGATCCACCAATAAAATTCTGTGGGGACGCGGCTTGCTTCCCGAAAGAATGGGGCGCTAACAGCGTCCCCGGCAGGGTCCGGCAAGCGAGCGCTTGCCCTGCAATGTCGTTGGTGCCCGGCCGTCGCGCCCTACTGGATTAGGCGGCTCAACGCCTTGGATGCGGCCGCAGTGTTTCCACCAGCACACGTTCCATTCGTTAGGCGGATGTGAAGGGCATTTTTTATCTCGCCGCCGCGATCGTGAACTTCAGCGTATCGGCGAGCTGATCACCTGCGTACAACTCGACGCGATATTTCCCCGGCGGCCAACCTTTATTGGGACGCGAGAGTGTAAATGTGCCGAACGCCTCTGGGCCATCAGCAGTTGTATTGGTTTCATCCACTTTGTAATTGGGCGGCGCGACTTCGCCGACATCTTCGGCGATCCAAACGCAACGGATTTTGTCGCCCTTGTTCAGCGCCTCGCCCTGCCAGCGGCAGAAAATTTTCTCCAGATCCGGCGTGAAACTCGTGGTGGGCTCAGCCGTTAATTCTTTCGCGAGTGCGGCGTGCAGCAACTTCTTCCCAGAAGGTGAAGCTGATGGCGCGGACGCAGCGGCTGGTTTCTCGCCAATCTTCGGACCGTCGCTCAGCTCGAGCGTAATGCGCTGGAGAAGGTTACCGTTGGCCAGCGTCATGGTGGTAACGATTTTGACGTAGCCGACGTTCGGCACAAACCAGCGGTCCTCGACTACGTTCGGCGGGGTCGGCGCCACTTGGGTGAGCCGCAGGTGGAAAGCATCAAACTTTCCCGCCGGCGCCTGCACACTTTCCTGCCCAATTATCTCGAATGCCTGCTCGGTCTCCGTATCGCCGACGCTCCCCTTGTAGTTCCATTTCTCTCCCGCCTGCGGCGGGAAATTCAAGATTCTCTGTGGCGGCACGCAGAGCGATGGCTCGCCATTTTCCGCCGACCGCGCGATGGCGGTAACGCCTCTTTCATCCACGGTAAGAAACTCGGTCAAGGAAACCGCGCCTTGCCGATACATGTCGTATTTGAAGTTATCGACATCGCCGATGCGCTGTTTGCCTGTCAGGTAAATGTCGATCGGCAAATGAATCTTCCCCTGGGCGTCGAACTTGAGTGACTTGTCGCTGGGGTGAACGCCTTCGCCGAACTCCTGCGTCATCTGGTAATGCCAGATTGTTCCCGGCGTGGAAGGGAGTGGTGTCTCAGCCCCGAAAGCGTTCGGGGCAAAACCGAAAGTGCAGGCAAGACAAAAGAAGAAAGCGAAATGTTTCACCGCGCGAGCATGTCAACGCGCGCTCCGTCGGTCAACTCGCGAAAGCTTTCGGAGTCAACAGAAACAAACGAGCGGGCGCAACAGGCCACGAATGCGCTTGACGTTGCCCAGCGCGGTTCTTACAACGGAGGCACGGCAACCCGCGATGAAGTTGGGCAAGTGCTCACGTCGCGAGTGCATCGCGAAAAGAAATGGAATCCATATGAACTCAAAACTTACTTCCAAACTAAAGCATCTCGTAGCCGCTCTGACTGTCATTGTGTTCGTCGCAGTCGCGTCGCTCGGCCATCTGGCCGCTCAGTCGGCCGTCACCTTGCCGATGAAAGTCGATAGCGACATCAGTGGCATTAGTCTTGAACTCACATCTGTCCAAAAAACGGGCGATACGATCATGGTTCGATTCAAATACATCAGCACTCGTGATAAGCCGACCAGGATTGACAACGAAGCCGGCCAGCAGGTCGCCGACATGTATTACGTCGATGCCAAGAACAAAAAGAAGTATCCCATTATCAAGGATACGGAGAGCAAGCCGTTGTCGAGCAATCTGGTATATCTTGAAGTTGGGGCGGGAGAAACCAAAGCCGGTTGGGCAAAGTTCCCAGCGCCGCCTGCGGATGTCTCAATGATCTCAGTTTATATTCCAGGCGCACCGCCATTTGAGAACGTCCCGATCGCGCAGTAAACCGGGCGGATTTTCAAGTATGAACCCGTTCGGCGTCAGCCGGCGAATTCTGTTGTCGATTTTCCTCTGCGTCGCGTCCGGGCTGTCGGCAGAGCAACCAAAATCCCTCGATCTTGTTTATCGTTCGCTTGACCTGAAATATTCCGCCCTGGGCTTAGAGGGCGGCGCGCAGAACGTCGGCGGTAAAGGAGAAAGCACAGGCGGCACGAGCAGCGCATTGAAGAGTGAGGTTGTCGATCTGAAGGCAGCCAGCGCGCAAATTAAGGCGGCGGGCGCGGAAATTAAGGAAACCGCTTCGGAAATTAAGATCAGTCTGCAAGGTGAGATTCTTTTCGATTTCGACAAATCAAATCTCCGGCCGGCGGCCGAGTCAACGCTCGCGCAAGTGGCAAAGATGATCGGTAGCTATCCGAGGGCTCAAGTCTTGATCGAAGGTTACACCGACTCGAAAGGGTCGGACAGTTACAACGCGAAGCTGTCGGACCGTCGCGCTGTGTCGGTGAAGAATTGGTTTGCGAAACATGGAGTGGCTGCGAACTCCATGCAAACGCACGGCTGGGGCGCGGCCAAACCCGTGGCGTCAAACACGCATCCGGATGGCTCGGATGATCCAGATGGCCGTCAAAAAAATCGCCGTGTTGAGATCACAATAAAAAAATAGAGCGGGCTTTCCTAAATCGAGAAAAAGGCACGAATGTCTGGCGATATCCCATGAATGCAATGAAGGGCGCCTTTCCTGGGCGGGCGCTGAGAGGCGTGGCCGCGATTGCAATCCGCTTGGCCGTTCGCCCGCCCCTGATCGCTGTCGCCGTGATATCGCTCGCGGCGCTCGAGGTGGCGGGCTTTGATCCGGTCAGCACGGCGTTCGCGCAGACGCCGGCTCCGGTCACGCTCACCGGTCTGTTCGAACCAGAGATTGCGGACCTCAAAACGACCGAACAGCTCAAGGATGCGGTTAAAAAAGCCCATCGCGATTGTTATCCGCCAAGGGCCAAGTTCACAATCGTGGTCCCAGGCGGCAGTGACTCTGTGTTCGACGAAGCGCTGGCTCGAGCGCGCGTGGCGGCGTTGCAGCTCGCCCTTCCCTCGCTCGGCCTCGAGCCGGGTCAGTTCAAGGTGAATTATGTGATTGGCGTCGTGGATGGGGTGCTGGTGAGCTACGATAAGTTCACACCTGACGACGACAAGGACGCGCCGAAGCTCAAGGTGACCTCGATACCGACGAAGGGCACGAAGGTCAAGGCCGGCGACAAAATCAAGGTCACGATCAGGGCGAGCGAGAGGTACGAAGACGGCCATAAGAGTTGGCCGACCGGCGTGCAGAGCATTCAGCTCACCGCCGACGATGGACTGGTCGACAGCAAAGATTACGGCCGCGTGCCGCAGCCATGCGAGCGCAGGACCTTCGAGGCGACCTACACCGTGCCGCGCAATCCGCCGCCGATCGTGCACCTGACTGCCATCGCCGAGGATGGCGTCGGCAACCAAGACAGCGAGGTCGGCGAGTTCCCCACCGGGGACATGTGGAGTGGCACTCTGCACGCCAAGTCGAGCCAATTCTTTGGCCCCCTAGGGGGACAGTGTATCGACGAAGAGTGGGACATCAATTTGGATCTCGTTGTTCTCAGTGACGGCAGTGTCACGGGAAAAGGCTCTGGTCAGCTCGTTGCGATGCCCAAATGCAGTGGGGGTTCGAGTTCCCACCGGTGGAGGTATGATCTTGAGGGTCACACGATCTCTTGCCCAGGAATACGAGGCCGATTTGATGGAAAGGAATTTGAATTGCAGTTCCCGGTAGCATATCCCGGTGAAGAACATGGAACACTTGGGGGCATTCTAAGTCTCAGCGGTTATCCGCCAGGGCAAAACCCACCCACGCTGGACGTTAAAGTTATAGGTCCAGGCATGGCAAGAGGTCAAACGATGACGGACGTCAATATGGGCGCGCCCCGTCATGCGACCGGAAACTTTATTATCGCTCTCAAGTGCGCAAATTGCAGTAAATGAAAACTTCGCTGCTCGTC
>DATMPQ010000210.1:0-2177 GCA_035567015.1 Chthoniobacterales bacterium
AGCCTGGGGCTTTTGGCAGCGCTCCGCATTCGCCGGCTCGCCTGCGTTGCACTTTGGAATTTTTGTGGCCTTCGCGACAATCTATCCGCGGGTCGAATTGTTTCTGCGCATTACGGCGAAATGGTTCGCGCTGATTCTCGCCGCCATTTACACTTTGCAGCTCCTCGCCTATCACGCATGGGCTGATCTGGCCGTCGTCTGGACGAGCATGGCCGTAGCGTTCCTCTTCGTCGAATGGCGCGGCGCTGGACCAGAACTGGTTTGGCTGAGTAATCTGAAATCGCGGCTGCAACCGAGGCCGAAATTCCACGTCGTTCAGAAGACGAGTGCGCGACGCGTGGTCGAACCGGACGATGTCTATGCTTCGGTCGATCCGATTCTCGACAAGATCTCGAAATCCGGCATTGGCAGTTTGACCGCGAACGAAAGGCGGCAGCTCGATCGAGCGCGCAATCGTCTCTTGAAGGAGTCGCAGTAAACGGACGAAGCCAACGCTCGGTTCTCCGAGGGAGACGCAAAGAGGCGCGCGCCGCCGGAAATTATCTATTTTTTCGCGAGACGCGACTCCAGCGCTTCGCAGAGGACGTGGAGAAGAAGTTTGTGGGCTTCCTGGATCCGGGCGGTGGAATCGCTCCGCACCAGAAGATCGACCTCGGCCAGGCCGACGGTCGATCCGCCGTCGCGCCCAAGCAGCGCGACCGTTTTCAATTTTCGCGTTTTCGCTTCCTCGAGCGCGCGGACAACGTTTTTCGATTTGCCGGAAGTCGTTAGGCAAATAAGCAAATCGTTTTCCTTCCCGTAGGCCGCAACCTGCCGCGCAAAAATCTCGTCGAAGCCGTAATCGTTTCCCGCGGCGGTGAGCAATCCGCCGTCGCCCGCGAGCGCGATCGCCGGATACGCGGGCCGATCTTTGGTGAAGCGCACGACCAACTCGGTCACGAAATGCGCAGCGTCGGAAGCACTGCCGCCGTTTCCGCAGACGAGCAATTTATTTCCGCCGCGCAAACATTGCTCAATTATATCGGCTGCTTTTGCGACTTGGGGCTCGAGATCGACAAGCGATTGCAATGTCTCTTTTGCCGCGGCGACCGCGCTCCTTAAAATTTCAGATGAGCTGTACATGGCATCAATAATTTGCACAAGATCGATCAAGGGGCGAGTTGAGGATGATTCTATCTGGAGAAGGGAACATTCGCGCCCGGCACAATAATTTGTAAAATCTATCGTAGCTGTGCAAAACGACGAATGGACATGAATAATCGCTTAGAGAAAGCCGAGAACCGGAGAAGCCGTCGAAATGGCGCGTCGGCAATGTCCGCAACGCCGATGGGATGAAGAAGAAGCCTAAAGCGAAAAAAAGTTCTGCTGCCTCGTCACGAAATCGAACTGAGACTCGTCGCGGAATCGGCAAAGCGTCTCGCGCCAAGAAGATTCGCCTTCTGATTGCCGACGATCACGCGCTCATCCTTGAGGGCTTAGCGGCGACAATCGGCCGGCAGGACGATATGGCGGTCGTGGCCAAGGCGAGCAATGGTCGCGAAGCAGTGGAATTATGGAAGATGCATCGTCCCGACGTGTTGCTGCTCGATTTGCGAATGCCGACATTGAATGGAGTTGGAGTGATCAGGGAGCTTCGCGAGCTGGATGCCTCCGCGCGGGTGATCGTGCACACGACATACGACACTGACGAAGAAATTTACCAGGCGATCAGAGCCGGTGCGAAGGGCTATTTACTAAAGGATGCGCCGCTGGAAGAACTGCTAGATTCGATTCGTAAAGTGCATGCAGGCGAAACCTGCATTCCTCCGGCTCTGGGAGCCAAGCTGGCCTCGCGCATGAGCGGCGAAGCGTTAACGGACCGTGAAGTCGACGTCCTTAAGTTGCTCGCTCGCGGCCGAAGCAATAAGGAGATCGGGACGGAATTGTTCATCAGTGAAACTACGGTGAAGAGCCACATGCGAAGCATTTTCAGCAAGCTGAACGTCATGAGCCGAACTGAAGCGATCGCGGCCGCTAACAAACGCGGTCTGATTCAGCTTTAGTTATCCGAGGTTCGTTAGGCGGGAATTCGGGATCTCGTTCTGTTTTCGCTCGTCCAGCAACTCGGCGCCTTTCAACTCCTAAGCACATGGCCGACGCGCGGCCGTCGTTTATTCGCGAGTTTCTGCTGCGTGCTT
>DATMPQ010000211.1:0-4615 GCA_035567015.1 Chthoniobacterales bacterium
GATATTTTTCTGCGCATCTTTGGGGTAGGCCAGATCGTGCAACGGAACGCTGCCGTTCGTGCACAGCGGCATGTCGAATTGCGAAATCTGGTAATTCTTCGGCATGTCCGGATAGAAATAGTTTTTACGATCGAACTTGCAAATCGGCGCGATATCGCAGCCGAGCATCAGCCCGGTGAGCACAGTCATACGCAGCGCTTCGTGATTCATCACCGGCAATGCGCCGGGCAAGCCCAGGCACACCGGGCAGGTGTGCGAGTTCGGCTCAGCGCCAAATTCCACCGGGCTCGCGCAGAACATTTTCGAGTGCGTCTTAAGTTGCACATGCACTTCCAGGCCAATGGTGGTGATGTAATTCATTTCTTCAGATTCCTCGCACAACGTCCACAACGGTCATAAAGAAATTTCAGAGGAATTCTCGTCATCTAACTCACCGTTGATGATTCGTTTGATTGCATTCTTTAGATGCGCTTCACCGAAGTTTATGAGCAGCCCAAGCTTCAATCCGCTCACGCGCAACTGAGTAAGAAGCTGTTTCGCGTGAACGGGAAGCAGCGCTTCCTCAGATTTGAGTTCCGCGATAACTTTTCCGTTCACAACCAGGTCGGACCAAAAAGCTTCATCAAACCGAATGTCATCGTAAACCTCGGCATTGGCTTTTGACGCTCCGCAGTCAAGCTTCTCTTCTTTAGCTCGAAGCCATTATTACCTGGTAAAACGATTCGAAAAGACCGGAACCAAGTTTCGTGTGAACGCGAAACGCAGACTCTAGAATCTGCTTTGCAATTTCATTCTCCTTCATCCTATTTGTGGACGTTGTGCGAGCTATTGTTTCTGCTCAATCGCGTAATCGAGCGCGGCATTTAGATCGAATTTCTTGATCTGCTCGATGAGCGCCGGATCATTCGCCGCGCTCAGGATCTTGTCGTTTTGTAAAAGATCGACAAACCGCCCTTGCGCGATCATCTCGGAAATCTCCGGATCGTTCCGCAGCGCGACAATCTTGGGCTGTTCGCTCACTTCGCGCGCGCCAGGAAACGCCAGGAACTTTTGCGCGCTTTCGGGGTTCGACAAGACTCTGCCGACTTTACCGAGCGTCTCATAAGTTTTCGTCGGAACGACGTCCGCTTTTTTGACAACGTCACCGACCGCCCCGAGTTCAAGTGAATTCTTCAACTTCGCCAGCGACGCCATCAAATTCGGCGCTTCCTCGCTCGGCTCAGGCAACGAACGACGCCGGAAACCAACGGCATGGAAGTTCGTCGGCTGGACACTCGCCGAAGCCGTGCTCGAATTGGCTACTTGCGCACTTGCGACCGCGCCTAACGAGCGCACACTGACGACAATCAGCCACACGAGAAATGCGCCGAAGAAAAAACCCATTATCGCGCCGGTCAATCCATAAACGAAGCGGACAACCGCTGAATCGTGTTGGCCGGTCCGCCGGAAAAGCATGCAACCGAGAGTGCTGATGATCGTGTAAATCAGAATCGCGAGAAGCGCTCCCCCGATGATTGACAATGCTATGTCGGGCACTTTGATCAATGGCCGCGCAATTGGCACGATCATCTTGCCACCGAAGAACGAGGCAAAATAAGCAGCCATCAACGCGCCGAGGCGCGCCAACTGGCGCGCGAGCCCGCGTCTCCAACCGCGGAGCACTTCGAATAGAATCAAAACGGCAGCGAATGAAATGAAGACCAACTGCCAGACCGGCGAACCGGCCGCGGCTTGCAGGTCCGGTCTCATTCTTTAGACCAGCTAAGCGCGCGTTGGCACAATGCGTGATCGCACAGTACCAGCGCGGTCATCGCTTCCACTATCGGCACAGCGCGTGGCAACACACATGGATCATGCCGGCCGCGCGCGGTTAGCATCGTTTGCTCATGCGACGCAGTAACAGTTTGCTGTTCGCGCGCAATTGTCGCAGTTGGCTTAAACGCGACCCGGAAATAAATGTCTTCGCCATTGCTGATGCCGCCCTGCACACCGCCTGAGTAATTTGTCGATGTCCGGATTTTGCCGCCGCGCATTTCAAATGGATCGTTGTGTTCCGAGCCACGCATTTTCGTTGACGAAAAGCCCGAGCCGATTTCAAAACCTTTCGTTGCCGGTAAACTCAGCATCGCCTTCGCCAAATCGGCTTCGAGTTTGTCAAACACCGGTTCGCCTAGACCCGTCGGCGCATTTCGCACAACGCATTCAATTACCCCGCCTAACGAGTCGCCCTCGGCACGCACGTTCTCAATGAGCGAGATCATTTTCTTCGCCGCCGCCGCGTCTGGACAGCGGACGATGTTTGCATCGACATCTTTCGTTTTCACCTTCGATTTGTCGATCTTCCCAACGATTTCATGGATCTGCATCACGTAAGCGACAATGTCGATCTTCGGATAAAATGCGCGCAGGAGCTTTCTCGCGACCACGCCGGCCGCGACGCGGCCAATCGTTTCGCGCGCCGAAGCACGCCCACCGCCGCGCCAATCGCGTACCCCGTACTTCGCCTCATAAGTGAAATCCGCGTGGGACGGTCGAAATTGTTTTGCCAAATCGACATAATCTTCCGGCCGCGCATCCCGGTTGCGGACCAGAATCGAAATCGGCGTTCCCAATGTTTTACCTTCGAAAATGCCCGAGAGAATTTCGCAACGATCCTTTTCTTTCCGTTGCGTGGTAATTTCGCTTTGCCCGGGACGTCGTCGATCCAGCGCGGACTGAATGTCGGCGTCGGAGACATCGATCTTCGGCGGGCAGCCATCGATCACAGCGCCGATTCCGCCGCCGTGTGATTCGCCAAAGGTCGTGACGCGAAAAAGTCGGCCAAAGGTGTTGCCCATACCGGTGCCAACATTAATGCAATCGCAGCAATGAGAAAGGGGAAGACCGCCGTCCCGGCTGTCATCGCAGACAGGCTTCCAGCCTTGTTTTCACTGCTCTATATCGAACAGGCAAGATGCCTGTTTGCCGTGACAGTCGAGACGACTGTCTTCCTAAATCGCTGCGAACGCAAATTGCAGATCGTCGATCAAGTCGCGCACGTCTTCTACACCGACGGAGAGCCTAACGAGCGAATCAGTGACCCCAAGTGCCTCGCGCTGTTCCTTCGGCACCGATGCATGCGTCATGAGCGAGGGATGATTAATGAGACTTTCGACGCCGCCTAAACTTTCCGCGAGCGAGAACAAGTGCGTGTTCTCGAGAAAACGGCGGGTGCCGGCGAGATCGGTTTTCAGCACCATCGTAACCATCCCGCCAAAGCCACGCATTTGCGTGCGTGCGAGATCATGTTTCGGATGCGATCGGAGCCCAGGGTAACTGACTGATTTGACCTGCGGCTGTTCTTCCAGCCAGCGCGCAATCTCGAGCGCATTAGCGCAATGGCGTTCCATCCTCAAAGCCAGCGTCTTCAAACTGCGCAGGACCAGGAAACTGTCGAACGCTCCGGCAATTCCGCCCACCGAATTCTGCAAGAACGACATTCGATCGGCGAGCTCCTTGTTGTCGCCAACGACGGCCACTCCGCCGATCATGTCGGAATGCCCATTCAAATACTTTGTCGCGGAATGGACCACGATGTCGAATCCCGTTTCGATCGGGCGCTGACTCCACGGTGTCGCAAAAGTGTTGTCGGAAACGGAGATTATCTTGTGCTCGCGCGCGGTTTTCGCGATCGCCTCCAGATCGATGATTTTGAGGAGCGGATTGCTCGGCGTTTCGATCCAAACCATGCGGGTGTTCTTTTTGATTGCGGATTCCAAGCGCGACGCGTCGGTCAGATCGATATAAGTAAAGTCGAGATTGGCGGAACGCTTCCGAACTTTGTCGAACAAACGGAATGTGCCGCCGTAAAGATCGTCGCTGACGACGACGTGCGAACCAGCGTCGATTAATTCGAGTGCGGTCGACATGGCGGCAAGTCCGGAAGCAAAGGCGAATCCGCGCGTTCCGCTTTCCAAATCGGCGATGCATTTTTCGTAAGCCAGCCGCGTCGGATTGATCGAGCGCGAATAATCGAAACCTTTATGTTTGCCTGGGCTCTCCTGGACGTAGGTGGACGTCGCGTAAATCGGCGTCATGATCGCGCCGGTGGTCGGATCGGGTTCCTGTCCCGCGTGGATGGTGCGCGTCGCGAACTCGTGTTGTCTCTTCATGTCGATGCCAACTTAACCGCTGATTGCGCGGATCAAAACGGATTGCAAGGTGGATCGACCGCTCCGCGGGCGATGCTAAACAAATGCGGCTGCGCCGCCATTATAAGATCGAACTCGCCACAGGACGAGTCCGTCCAACGGCGGACAAGGGACCGCTCGATCCGCCTTTAACTGAATTCCCGCTCTCGGGGCGCGGCGGCTCTCGGCATATGCAGGCGCAGATACGAAAGCAAATCGGTTCGCGTGATCAGCCCAAGAAACTTGTCTCCATCCATAACGATGGCAACGCGTCCGCGATCGAACACTTCGAGCAAGTCATTGATCTTTGCTTTCGGCGGAAGCGTTTCGAGGCGGTCGGTCATCGCGTTCTTCACCGGATCGTTAAAATGCATCGAATCACGATGCACTTTTACAAGCAAATCGGATTCATCGACGATGCCAAGGGCGCGTCCACTTTGATCGAC
>DATMPQ010000212.1:0-2805 GCA_035567015.1 Chthoniobacterales bacterium
GCCACCGGAATAACGGCTTCCTTGTCGCTGTCTTTGACGCTGATGAACACGTTGCCTTCTTTCGGCAGCGGCGGCGGTGCCGCCATCTGAGATTTCGCGTAGGCCAGGCCAAGATCGACATCCATTCCCATCACTTCGCCGGTCGATTTCATTTCCGGACCGAGCGCGATGTCAGTGCCTTGATAGCGTAGAAACGGGAAGACCGCTTCTTTGACGGAAAAATGTTTCGGCAAGATTTCTTTTGTGAATCCGAGCTCGCGCAAAGTTTTGCCGGTCATGACTTTGGCGGCGAGTTTGGCCAGCGGGACACCGATCGCCTTGCTCACAAATGGCACCGTGCGCGAGGCGCGCGGATTTACCTCGAGCACATAAACGTCTTCGCTCTTCACGGCGAACTGCACGTTCATCAAACCGCGGACATTGAGTTCGCGCGCCATCGCTTTCGTTGCTGATGAAATTTCTCCGAGAACTTTTTTCGACAACGAAAATGTCGGAATGACGCAGGCGCTGTCGCCGCTGTGAATCCCGGCCTCTTCGATGTGTTCCATGATCGCGCCGATCACGGTGATTTCTCCATCGGAGATGCAATCGACATCAACCTCGATGGCGTCTTCGAGAAAACGATCGATGAGGATCGGGCGTTTCCCGCGACCGGTCAGCGGCCCGTCTGCCCTGATAGGCGGGGCGCCTGTCTTCCGTTCGCTCACGATCTCCAGCGCGGCGCTAACATAACGTCGCAAGTCGTTCTCGTTATAGACCAGCTCCATGCCCCGACCGCCGAGCACGAAGCTTGGCCTAACGAGTATCGGGTAGCCGATTCTGTTCGCTATTGTGACGGCTTCATGTTCGCTTACGGCCGACCCGCTCGGCGTCTGGCGCAACTCCAGTCTATCGAGCATGGAGGCGAAAAGTTGTCGATCTTCTGCCGTCTCGATGCTCTCCGGTTGTGTGCCGAGAATCGGGACGCCGGCCGCTTTCAATCCATCAGCGAGATTGAGCGGTGTTTGTCCGCCGAACTGAACAATGACGCCGTCCGGCTTTTCTTGATCGTAAATGTTGAGCACATCCTCGAGGGTGAGCGGCTCGAAATAAAGTTTGTCGCTCGTGTCGTAATCGGTCGAAACCGTTTCCGGGTTCGAGTTCACCATGATCGTTTCGAAGCCGAGCTCGCGCAGCGCGAAGGCCGCGTGCACGCAGCAATAATCGAACTCGATCCCCTGACCGATGCGGTTCGGCCCGCCGCCCAGGATCATGATCTTGCGTTTGCCGCTCTCGCGCCGCTCGTTCTCGTCGCCGTAGGTCGAATAATAGTACGGGGTGTACGCTTCGAATTCCGCCGCGCAGGTATCGACCAGGCGATAAGTCGGGAGAATGCCAGCCGATTTCCGTTGCGCGCGCACGGTTTCTTCAGTCGTGTTGTTCGCCACCGCGAGTTGTCGATCGGAGAATCCAAGCTTTTTCGCGCGCAACAGCTGGGGCACAGACATCTTGTCTGTGGGGCTGGTGGGCATCTTGCCCGCCGAGTCATCAGCCGGTTGCAACACGCCAGTGGCATCCAAAGCGAATTCGCAAGCGGGGAGTTGTGCTTTCGAGGGATTTCGCGCGATATAACTGCGATAGCGCGCAAGTTCATCGAAATCGCGCACAATCCGATCGTAGTTTTCGTCCTGCCAAACGGCGCCATCGCGTCCGAGCAAACGATTGATTTCTTTTGCTGAGAACGATTTCCACGAGTGCAGGATAGCTGCGAGAGAATGGCTGTCCGTCGGTTGGACAAGGACGTGCACGTGATTCGGCATTATCACAAATGCATCCAGCACGTAGCGCTGAGAATCGAAGTGCCGGAGCGAATTCGCGATGACAGTAGCAACGGCAGCTTGCTTGAAGAGACATTCGCCATGGCCTTGATCTAGCCAGCGTTCACGCTCCTCCTGAAAACGTTTTTGATATTCGTATTTCGTCGCGGTGTCCCAAGGTTCGGGGTGAAATTCCAACCAGGTTTCCAGTTCCTGTTTCCATTGGCGGAGTAAATTTTGAGGTACGGCATCAGCGAGCCGGAATGTTACAAAGTACGTCGCGCCTGCTTGTTCCCAGTGAGGGAGGTTGCGTTTTCTGCGTCGAAGCTCGCTATGCGGATCAAAAGCGCAGAATCGTGGCACAGACATCTTGTCTGTGGGGCTGGTGGGCATCTTACCCGCCGAGTCTCTTGCAGGCGGGACGCCTGCTTGCCCCACAGGCTGGAAGCCTGTGCCCCGGCGCAGCTTGCCCGCTTCTTCCACAATCTGCGCAACGTTTCTTAAAAACCACTTATCGATCTTCGTCAGATCAAATACTTCGTCGATCGACATCCCGTCTTGAAAGGCTTGAGCGAGGTGAAAAATTCGCTCCGCGTTTGGCACTGAAAGTTTCAATCGCAATGTTTCAAGATCGACGTGTTTCTCCGCGCCATCGCCGCAAAGGCCGAAACGTTTGATTTCGAGCGAGCGCAGCGCCTTTTGCAGCGCTTCCTTGAACGTCCGTCCGATCGCCATCGCTTCACCGACGCTTTTCATTTGCGTCGTCAGCGTCGGATCGGCTTGTGGAAATTTTTCGAACGTGAAGCGAGGGACCTTGACCACGCAGTAGTCGATTGTCGGCTCGAAACACGCCGGCGTTTCGCGGGTAATGTCGTTTTTGATTTCATCGAGCGTGTAACCGACCGCGAGTTTGGCCGCGATTTTTGCGATCGGGAATCCGGTCGCCTTCGACGCGAGCGCGCTCGAACGCGAAACGCGCGGATTCATTTCGATCACGACCATTCGTCCG
>DATMPQ010000213.1:0-13519 GCA_035567015.1 Chthoniobacterales bacterium
TGGGAATGTCGCTTTTGGCTAGCCAATCGATAATGCGATCAATGGTTTCGCGCGTCATGATTTCTTTGCGCTTTGGTCCGGCGTTCACGTGGCAATGCATGCAAGTGAGATTGCAAAGCTTGCCCACATTCACCTGTAAAATCTCCGCCCGCGCGCGGCGCAGCTCCAAACCTTCAGCAGCAAGTCGATCAGAAAACCGGTTCATGGATTCAGATTAGAAACGGTCTCGCAAATATCGCCCGTAGTTGTAGCCGCTCCTCGGTGAGGCGCGCGTTGGGGCATAGCGGTTCCGGTTGTGTCCCGGGTTTTCCGTGAGCCAAACCAACGGACCATCTTCTCCAAGACCGACATCTTCGTCCGCGCCAAATACAGAGCCATGATTAACAGATAAAACAGAATCGTGCGGGTTGGACCGAGCGCTTCGTAACGCCGCGCACTCGTCTGAATTTTAATTGGAACCTGCCGAACACGCCCGACAGCGCGCAGCTTGCAATAAAAGTCCGCGTCCTCGAGCAGCGGTTGATCGGGGTAGCCGCTAATGGCGAAGAAATGTTCTCTGCGACAAAACAATCCGCGATCGCCCAGCGCAATACGGAATAAATTCACGCACACATCGCCGGTAGCGTCCCGGACCCGGTAAATCCAGCGCGCCGGCACGATCTGCAAACGAAAACAACCGCCGACGACTTGCGGATCGTCGAGCGCAGCCTCGATCGCCGCCAGCGAGCTTGCAGGGATATATGAATCCGCATGGAGGAACCACAAAATCGTGCCGTGCGCAACCTGCGCTCCGGCGTTCATCTGTCGCGCGCGTCCGCGGGCACTTTCTACAATGTGGTCGGCCAAGCCGCGGCAAAGCTCGACAGTTCCATCGTTGCTGCCACCATCGACAACAATGATTTCGGCGTCCGGCGCGGTGGTGCGTAAATGCTGGAGAAACCCACGGATGATCGCGGCTTCGTTCAGCACCGGTACGATAATCGAAATATTCACCGGCCCCAGGCTACTATTTTTCATCGGATCAATGCAGTTTAAATTCGCGGCTATGCTGTGAAATCCGAATCGAAAGGCGAGGGGACTTACAACGTTGTCGTGATCGGAGCGGGAACGGCTGGGCTGGTCACGGCAGCGGGCACTTCCGGGCTGGGCGGCCGCGTCGCGCTGATCGAGCGCAATAAGATGGGCGGCGATTGCCTGAACTTCGGCTGCGTCCCGAGTAAAGCACTGATTTCTTCCGCGCGTCTCATCCGACGAATCCGCGATGCGGAAAAATGGGGATTAGATCGGCAAGAGCCACGTTTTGCATTTGAGAAAATCTTCGAGCGCATGCGCAACTGCCGCGCCCAGATTGCGCCGAACGATTCGCAGGAACGTTTCGAATCTCTCGGCGTCGATGTTTTTCGCGGCGAAGCCAAGTTTCTGTCGCCGGACGAAGTCCAAGTCGGCGCCCAGATTTTGCGCGCGAAGAATTTTGTCATCGCCACGGGTTCGCGCGCGACGATTCCCAAAATCGCCGGGATTGAAACAGTCAAGTTTTTCACAAACGAAACAATCTTTGACGAACTGAGCGCGAAGACGGAGAGCATGATTATTCTCGGTGGCGGGCCGATCGGCTGCGAGCTGGCTCAAACGTTCTGCCGTCTCGGCGTGCGCGTAACCATCCTGCAACGCGGCGATCAGCTTTTGCCGAAAGAAGATCGAGATGTCGCGCACTTTCTCGAGCGCTGCCTGGCTAGTGAAGGTGTGCGCATCGTCAAAAATGCTGACGTGCACTCGACGGCGGTGAGCGATGCCGGCAAAGTCGCGCTTCAGTTGTTAGATCGACGACCCCGAAATGATCGGGGCTCGCAAAGTGTTTCGGAGTCAGACCGCCCGGCCGAGCTGATTTTCTTTGCCGACGCGCTTCTCATCGCGACCGGGCGAACGCCGAACTTACGGAGCCTGGATCTGAAGGCCGCCGGTGTTGAGTTTGGCGAAAAAGGAATTCGCGTGAACGACCTTCTGCAAACGTCGCAATCGCACATTTATGCCGTGGGCGATGTCATCGGACCATTTCAGTTTACGCACATGGCCGACGCCCAAGCGCGTGTGGTCGTGCGGAACATACTCGTTCCGTTCCAATTTCTGCGACAAAAAATGGATTACTCGGTCGTGCCGTGGTGCACGTATGTCGATCCGGAAATCGCCACCGTCGGAATAAATGAATCCGCCGCGAAGAAGCAGAACATCGAATACGACTTGATCGTGCAAGAGTTACGTGACGTGGATCGGGCCGTTGTCGAAAGTGAGAGCGCCGGCTTCGCCAAGGTGCTGCTCGCCAAAGGAAGCGACCGAATTCTCGGCGCCACCTTGGTGTGCGATCATGCCGGCGATTTGTTGCCCGAGTTTGTTCTGGCGATGCGGCATCGGATTGGTCTCGGCGGAATTGCATCGACAATTCACGTCTACCCAACGTTCGCTGAGCTCGCGCGAAAGTTAGGCGATAGGTACAACAAGACGCGCTTAACGCCGACGGCACAGAAGATTTTCCGATGGCTTTACCGGCGTGGCCGACGCCGCTGACGCATGAAGAAATATGCGAAGCTAGTCGTATTCGTGCTGGTGCTGATCGGTTTCTCGATCGCCGCCGCGGTCTTTCCCGTGCGCGATTGGATCCGAAATCTTATCGATTGGGTGCAGCAAGTCGGTCCGGCCGGCATCGCCGTTTTCATCGGTGCCTATGCCATCGCGACGGTCTTGTTTTTGCCCGGATGGATTTTCACCGTCGCGGCAGGGCTTCTCTTTGGTGTCGTCGGTGGAACGGCGGTCGCGCTGTCGGGCGCGACAATTGGCGCGGCGTTGGCGTTTCTTGTCGCGCGCTATCTTGTTCGCAACAGCATCCGGAATCTTGCTGGCTCCAATCCGCGATTTCATGCGATCGACCGCGCGATTGGCGAGAACGGCTGGAAGATCGTCGCATTGCTCCGTTTAAATCCGCTCATTCCATTCAATCTCAGCAACTATTTCTACGGCATTACCGCGATTCGATTTTGGCCCTACGTGTTGACTTCGGCCATCGGCATGCTGCCGGGCACGCTGCTCTATGCTTATCTTGGCGCGGTCGGAAAAGCGACTCTTGGCGCCAAATCCCCGCCGAGTGTTTGGCGGTATTTGCTGCTTGGCGTCGGATTAGGCGCGACCATCGCCGTCACAATTATCATCAGTCGAATGGCGCGAAAGGCATTGAAAAAATCGGGCGCGGTCAACACTGAACGTTCGAGCAACCACGCTTGGAACCCATCTCATAAATAGGAACGGGTGTGTTGCCCGAGATATGGTGCTGCTGCAAGGCGCGAGGAGAGAGAATATCCTTTATGGATGGATCACGTCAAAGGTTTTCGCGTTCGCCCAATGTAGTGTCGCCAGCGCTGCTGGTCGGACCATGACAGCGGCGATGAGAAATGTAAGGGCTGAAATCGAGAAATTTACGAGCAGACGTCCGACCAGCGCACACATCGTTTTTCGCAACGGAAAGAACCGCTCCAGCACGAACAACAGCGCGAGAATTGCAACGACAATCAGCGGTGTGGGCAGGGACCTCATCTCGGAAGCTTTGCTTCACTCGCACAGTAGTCGCGACGCCTCGTCGCGCCAGAGCCGGAAACGCGACGAGGGCGTCGCAGCCACAACTTCGCCCCATCGCGCAGGCTGGAACTGTCCTGGTTGGCTTCGAAAGTTTGCTGGCGAAAGCTTTCGGAGTTGCTCTTTCGGCGCGGCTGAATCCTATTGAGCGCGACCATGAACAGTCTGCGGCTTGGAGTTAATATCGATCATGTGGCGACGCTGCGGCAGGCGCGTTACGCCACCATGCCGGAATCAAAAAACGCCGAGCCCGATCCCGTCGCGGCGGCGGCCGTTTGCGAGCGCGCTGGTGCGCAAGGCATCGTCGCCCATCTCCGGTCCGACCGTCGCCACATTCAAGATCGTGATATCGAGCGGCTGCGGGGCAACATCATCACGAAGCTGAATCTCGAAATGGGCAATACGCCGGAAATTGTCGATGTTGCCCTCCGCATCGTGCCGGACGAAGCCTGCCTCGTTCCGGAAAAGCGCGAAGAAGTTACAACCGAAGGAGGCCTCGATGTGGTTGCGCATCGCAGAGAGCTGGAAGCCACAATCAAGCGACTGCACGCCGCGGGCATTCGCGTGAGTCTCTTTGTCGATCCAACGTTGGAACAAATTGATGCTGCGGGTGAACTCGGCGTGGAAATGGTCGAGCTCCACACCGGCAAACTGGCGAACGCATTCTCGGAACAGATTGAAAAAGGAGAACTGCGAAACTTGCATGTGGCCGCGCAATGCGCGTCGGAGCTGAAGATGCAGGTCAACGCCGGCCACGGCATCAATTACCGCAATATCGTTTTGGTTCATGAGATTCCGCATCTCACCGAATTGAACATCGGCCACTCAATTATTTCGCGCGCCATGTCCGTCGGCCTCGAGACCGCGGTGAAGGAAATGCTCGCCGCGATGAAAAATTATCGCGGATGAGCGTACTCGGCATCGGTGTCGATCTTGTCGAATGCGCGCGCATTCAACATTCAATCGATCGTTTCGGGGATCGATTTCTTCATCGCGTCTTCACCGAAGGCGAAATTGAATATTCCATGTCGATGAAATTTCCCGCGCGTCATCTGGCCGCGCGGTTTGCGGCGAAGGAAGCGGTTTCGAAGGCTTTCGGGACCGGCATCGGCAAAGCAATGGGTTGGCGCCACATCGACATTCGAAAAAAACCAAACGGCGAACCGTTTTTGGTCTTTTCCGGACCCGCGCAAGAACTGGCGACCCAACGCGGCGTGATTTCCGCGCTCATTACCCTCAGCCACACTGAGCATCACGCCATGGCGTCGGTGATCTTGGACGGAAAAGATTAAAGTTCTCAACATTGGGTGGATGGATTTCGTCGAACGATTCGACGCGCGGCGTGTCTTGTGCTATCAGAGAAACCAATGCTCAGCAGGATCCTGATGTCTGTAGTGCTGGCTGTGGCCCTGGTTGCGGCTCCTGTGCGCATCTCTGCGCGATCGTGCATCCTCGTCAATGCACCGACTCAAAAGGCGTGCCAGCCCGTGTGCTGCGCAAATAAAACTTGCTGCAAGACATCACACAAGAACACCTCGCCACCGGCCCAACCGCTCGCCAAGTCTTGTTCCAATCAGGGAGACATCGCGACCTTGCCTTCACCGGTTGCCCTGGCAGTGCTGAATTACGCTGCGGCAGAGTCGTTCGTTTTTTCAAGCGTAGATTGCGCCGCCGCGCATTCGCCGGCGCCGCTCGCGCTCATCTGCATTCGCCTCATCTGATCGAAAGAGCCTGACACCCGAGGTGTGCCCATTCACCGGCACGTCACGCGTTCAAACCCTCTTTCTGACAGATGAAAACAATTTACCGATTACTTTTTTACTTAGCATTAACTTCAATTCTTCGAGCTGCGGAACCCGCCAGTGCTGGGACCGAAGCTCTCCCTGTTGGCATTTCGCTGTCCAAAGTGACGAGCGTGGTGCTGGAGAATAATCCGGCGATTCAGAGCGCGCTGAAAAAATGGAGCGCGGCGAGAGCGCGCGTCACACAAGAAGCCGCGTGGGACGATCTCAAAGTCAGCGGCAACTCACGCGCGGCGCGGTTTGTCGATGTTGCGCCCAATGCGTTCACCGACCAGATGGTCTCGGTTGAACAAGTCATCCCGCTTACGGGAAAAAATCTCGTACGCGCACGGATCGCCGCTGCGGACGCAGTCGCAGCATTTGAGCAGGCACGTCGCGAGCAATTGGACGTGCTTGCGAAAGCGCGCGCGGCCTATTTTCGATTGGTCAACGCGCATGCCCAACTGGAATTGAATCGAAAGAATCTCGTTTCGTTGCGCCAGATCGCCGAAGTCAGCCGATCCCGTTACGAGGTCGGAAAGTCCAGCGCTGCCGAGCCACTCGCGGCCGAGGTCGAAGCGAGCAAGCTGCTCGAGTCCGAGCAGGACATTTTGCGAAATATTTCGGCGGAACAATCGCAACTTAACGTTCTAATGAACCGCGACGCTTTCGCGCCGCTCGGCCAGCCGGAAGAAACGCAGATCAGATCGCTCCACATCTCGATGGAGCAATCGCGTCAGTTGGCGGTCGCGAACCGTCCGGAGATCAAAATCGCACAGGTCAAGGTCGACATGGAAAGGTCGCGTTTGGACTTATCTCGTCGAGACTGGATTCCCGATCCGGCGATCAAAGTCGAAGCGCAGCGTTACAACGATTCCACCCAAGCGGCCAGTGAAGTCGACGCCGGAGTTTCGTTCACCGTGCCGTGGGTAAATCCGGGCAAATACTCGGCGGCTGTTCGTGAAGCGAAGGAAAATCTGGCCGCGGCTCAGCACGAATTCGAGCGTACAAACGCGGAGTCGTTAGGCGCGTTGCGCGACGCGCTGGAAAAAGTCCACACGACAAAACATCACGCCGAACTTTTCCGGGACAAGCTTGTGCCGCAGGCGGGTCAGGCGTTCGAAGCCAATCAGTTCGCCTACGAGACCGGCAAGGCCAGTTTCCTCGAATGGATCACCGCGCAGCGCAATCTGCGCGACCTCGAAGCAATGGGGCAACAACACATCACGGATTATTACGTGGCCCTGGCCGAACTCGAAGCCGTTATCGGGACTGACCTGAATCTTTTTCCCTCAAGCAAAACAAAGGAAGCCAAATGAAATCGATAGCACTGAAAATGTTTGTGCTCGCGGTGCTGCTCGTTAGTCCCGCCTGTTCAAAATCCACCAAATTAATCAAGCCGCCGGACATCGATTATTACACCTGCACGATGCATCCATCGGTGCACGCGGAGGCGCCGGGCAAATGTCCGATCTGCGGAATGGATCTCGTGCCGGTGATGAAAAAAGATTCGAGCGTTTTTTCACCTGCGCCGGCGGGTGCCGGCAGCATGCAAGGCATGCCCGGAATGTCGGGAATGCAAGATGGCAACATGACGAACGTCGCACCCTCGCACGAATTCGTCGTGCCGGTCGAGCGCCAGCAACAGATCGGAGTTTCCTACGCAACGGTAGTGCGTGCGCCGTTGCATCACACGATTCGTGCCGTTGGAATGGTCGATGCCGACCTGCAACGGCATTGGGCGTTCGTCGCGCGCGTGGACGGTTATGTGCAACAACTCTTCGTTCCATCCCCCGGCCAACTCATCGACAAGGGCACGCCGCTGATGTCGATCTACAGTCCGGACCTGCTCACGACATCGCGCGAGTTGGTCATGCTTTTGCGCATGCGCGACGAAGCAAAATCGAAAGAGGCGCGTACCACGCCGGAGCGATTGATCACGGCAGCAGAATCGCGCCTCCGTCAATGGAACATCACCGATCAACAAATTGCTGAGATCGAACAAAAGCGTAATCCGAGTGAATTGTTGACGCTCCGCTCACCGTTTCGCGGTGTGGTGCAAGAAGTTCCAGCGCTTCAGGGGGTGAGCGTGAAAATCGGCGATCACTTGATCGACATCGCCGATCTCTCCGTCGTTTGGGTTTGGGCGGAATTCTATGAAAGCGAATTGTCGATGCTGCAAACCGGTCAGCAAGTGACGGTAACGGCCAGCTCCTATCCCAACGATCACTTCAAAGGACAGGTCGCGGTCATTAATCCATTTCTCGAGCAAGCGAAGCGGACTGCAAAGGTGCGCATCGTTATTCCGAATCCCGATTTCAAATTGCGCCCGGGGATGTATGCGAACGTCGAGCTCGGCATGGATATGGGCGAAGGCCTCACCGTGCCAGCCAGCGCCGTGATGCCGACCGGCTCGCGCGAGATCGCTTTTGTTGATAAAGGCGGCGGCAAACTCGAGCCACGTGTTGTCGAATTGGGCGAGCAAATCGGCGACCACTACGAAGTGAAGAGTGGTCTCGCCGAAGGCGAACGAGTTGTCGCAAGCGCAAATTTCCTCATCGATGCCGAATCCAAAGTGCAAGGCGCGCTGAACGATTTCACGGCTGCCTCTCCGGAACATCGACATCCCTGATTAAGCGAACGCCATGATCGAGCGCATCATCGCAGCTAGCGCGGGCTGTCATCCTGAGCCGCGCAGACGGCGAAGGATCTCACACAATCTCGTCGACCATGCTTGTTACCTCTCGTGTGTCACAGGAGCGACTGTGAGGTCCCTCTCCCGCGACTGCGGGATCGGGATGACACCAGGAGAAAGCGCGCCATGATCGAGCGCATCATCGCAGCTAGCGCGAGGAATCGCTTCCTTGTCTTTGTCTTCACGCTTTTTGCGATCGCGGCCGGCGTTTACGCGCTCATTCATACGCCGCTCGATGCCATTCCGGATCTGAGCGATGCCCAGGTGATCGTTTACACCGCGTGGGAAGGACGCTCGCCCGATCTGGTGGAAGACCAGGTGACTTACCCAATCTCCACAAGTTTCATCGCCGCGCCGAAAGTGAGATTTGTCCGCGGCGAATCGATGTTCGGTAAATCGTTCGTTTACGTAATCTTCCAGGACGGAACCGACATTTATTGGGCGCGTTCGCGCGTCATTGAATACCTGAACTCGATCCGCAGCACGTTGCCGGAAGGCGTGAACCCGACAATCGGGCCAGACGCGACCGGAGTGGGCTGGGTCTACGAGTACGCGCTCGTCGATGATTCGCACAAGCTCGACCTGGCACAGTTGCGTTCGATTCAAGATTGGAACCTGCGCTACGCGCTTGAATCGGTGAAAGGCGTCGCTGAAGTCGCGGCGGTCGGCGGTTTCGTCAAGGAATACCAGATCGATGTCGATCCAAACGCGCTTCTCGCGCACAGCATTCCGCTGAGCGATGTCGTGACGCGGGTGAAATCGAGTAACGGCGACGTGGGCGGAAAAACTTTCGAGGTCGCGACCACGGAATATTTTGTCCGTGGCCGCGGTTATTTCAAAAGCATCGCCGACATCGAAAATGTCGTGCTCAAAGTGGAAAACGGCACGCCAGTTTACGTCAAGAACGTCGGCAAGGTGCATCTCGGCGCTGCGCTGCGACGCGGCGTCGCCGAGCTAAATGGCCAGGGCGAAGTGGTCGGCGGGATCGTCGTAATGCGTTACGGCGAGAATGCGCTCAACGTCATCGATGGTGTCAAACGCAAGATCGACAATATCAAATCGTCGTTGCCGCCGGGCGTGCGGATCGTGCCGACATACGATCGCAGCGAATTGATCCATCGCTCTATTTCGACGCTGCGGGAAAAGCTGATCGAGGAATGCATCATCGTTGCGCTCGTCTGCCTGGTCTTTCTGTGGCATGTCCGCTCGGCGTTGGTGGCGATCATCACACTGCCGATAGCGATCCTGGCATCGTTCATTCCGATGTTTTACTCGCATCTGACGAGCAACATCATGTCGCTCGGCGGAATCGCGATCGCGATCGGAGCGATGATCGATGCGGCCATCATTATGGTCGAGAACGCGCACAAGACTCTGGAACATTTTCGAGAAGAGCACGGCCGCAAACCGGACAATCGCGAGCGGATCGAAACGATTATCGCTGCCGCAAAGACAGTTGGCCGCCCATTGTTCTTCTCGCTGCTTGTCATCACCGTCAGTTTTCTGCCCGTCTTTTCGCTCACCGCGCAGGAAGGTCGCCTCTTTAGGCCGCTGGCGTTCACGAAAACGTTCTCGATGTTTTTCGCCGCGATGCTCGCCATCACGCTTGCGCCCGTGCTGATGACGTTGTTGATCCGAGGCAAGATCGCTCCGGAAGCGAAGAATCCGCTCAATCGATTTCTAATTTCCGTTTACGAGCCGGCTTTAAGTTTTGTTTTGCGCTTCCGCGGATTTGTTTTGCTTGGTGCGCTTCTGCTGCTCGTCCTCACAATTTTTCCGTTCGCGAGGCTGGGCAAGGAATTCATGCCGCCGCTGAACGAAGGGACTTTGCTCTATATGCCCACGGCCGTGCCGGGAATGGCGATCACCGAGGCGACAAAAATCCTCCAAATTCAAGATCGACAACTGAAAAAGTTCCCTGAAGTCACGACTGTTTTCGGCAAAGCCGGGCAAGCAGAAACGTCCACCGATCCCGCGCCACTTTCGATGTTCGAAACGATTGTTTCACTCAAACCGTTCGATCAATGGCCGCGCGGCATGACCTGGGAAAAGTTTCTCAATGAACTGAACATGAATCTGCGCACTCCGGGGATGGCAAACATCTTCTGGATGCCGATCCAGACGCGAACGGAAATGCTCACCACAGGATTTCGCAGCGCGCTGGGCCTAAAAGTTTTCGGACCGGATTTGCAGGGCATCGAGAACCTGGCCGTTCAAATCGAAAAAGCGATTGCCGATCTTCCGGATACGCGGAGCGCCTTCGCCGAACGCACGACCGGCGGTTATTTCCTGGACTTTGATGTGAACCGCGAAGCGGCCGCGCGCTACGGGCTAACTGCCGGCGATGTAAATGAGGTCGTTGAGACTGCGATCGGCGGCAAGACGATCACGACGACAGTAGAAGCGCGGGAGCGTTATCCGGTCAGTGCGCGCTATGCGCCAGATTTCCGGCAGGATCTCGATTCCCTCAAACGCGTGCTCATTGCAACCCCGCCACTTGGGCCAAGTGGCGGGGCGCAGATTCCGATTTCACTTGTCGCTGATATTAAATATCGCACCGGACCGCCCAGCATTCGCAACGAGAACGGGCAACTTGTCGGTTTTGTTCTGATCGATCCCGCGACGAGCGACATCGACGGTTACGTGCGCCACGCGTCGAAGCGCATCGCTGAACGCGTGAAATTTCCGGCCGGTTATTACACCGAATGGGCTGGGCAATTCCAATACATCAGACAGGCGGAGCAACGATTGAAGATCGTGGTGCCGCTGACTCTGATGATCATTTTCGTGCTCATTTATTTCAACACGCGCTCGGTTGTGAAAACCTGCATCGTTTTGCTGGCCGTGCCGTTTTCGCTGATCGGCGCGTTTTGGCTTCTGTACCTGCTTGGTTATCACATGAGCGTCGCTGTATGGGTCGGCTTGCTCGCGCTCGCCGGGCTCGATGCCGAGACCGGCGTGGTGATGTTGCTCTATCTCGATCACGCCTGGGAAAAATTTCGCGCCGAAGGCCGCATGAAATCGACTGTCGATCTTCGTGCCGCCATTCACGAAGGCGCGGTGCAACGCCTGCGTCCAAAAATCATGACTGCCTGCGCGATCTTGTTCGGCTTATTGCCGATCATGTGGTCGCCCATAACGCAAACCGGTGCCGATGTCATGAAACGCATCGCCACTCCAATGGTCGGCGGCGTTATCACGTCAGCAATTTTGGAGTTGCTGCTCTATCCGATTGTCTTTTCGATGTGGAAAGAGAAATCGGTGGCGAAAGTAGCCCGCGGATCATTCAGCCAAATGATGTAAGTCAGCCGGAGAACAAATCATGATGATGGCTGGAATGTTGATATGGACGACGGTTGGGGTTTTGTTGATCATGGTGCTGATCATTGTGGTCATAAAGCTGCTGCGAAGATGAGTGTTGATCTCGCAGAAACCCTGGCCGTTCATCGCCGGACCGGCCGCAAAATTGAATTTCTAAGCATCGGTTGGACAGCGCTCGAATCGATCGTGGGGATCTTTGCCGGCGTGCTCGCGGGCAGCGTCGCGTTGATCAGCTTCGGGATCGATTCAGTGATCGAGGTTGTTTCCAGTCTTGTGCTCGTATGGCGGCTGAGTGACTCCGCTGCCGCGGAAGATCGAGAGGAATTCGCGCATCGGCTGGTCGGCATCTGCTTCCTCGCGCTCGCTGTTTACGTGAGCTTCGAAGCGCTAAAGGATTTGCTGACGCATTCATCGCCGCGTGTGACTTATCTTGGAATCATTTACGCTGTGGCGTGCGTCATTGTCATGCCGGTGCTCGCGCGGGCTAAACGTCGCGCGGCTGCAAATCTTCAAAGCGACGCACTGCACGCCGATTCTCACCAGAGCGATATTTGCGCTTATCTTGCGGTGATTTTGTTAGGCGGTCTGGGTCTCAATGCGCTCTTCGGATGGTGGTGGGCCGATCCGGTCGCCGCGCTTTGCATGGTGCCGATCATTTTGCGTGAAGCGATCAGCGGCTTGCGCGGCGAATCATGCACTCACGAACACAGAGCCTAAATCGACAATTCGTTTCGGTACCGGACGCACACGCATCACGGTTCCTTAGCAAATCTACCGTCTACCGTCGCGCTTTTACGAGGGTCGCTCGCGGTAGTGAAAGATTAATTGTTGGCCTAGGCCTTAACGTTTCATAGACGGTAATAATGAACCTGATCGTAGCTCTCGGTCACGCGCTTTGGATGGCGTTTGCTATGTTTTGGGAAATTTTGTGGCCGCTCATCCTCGGCTTCGGTTTGTCCGGGGTCGTGCAGGCGGTTGTCTCGAAATCAGAGATGAGCCGGCTGTTGCCGGATGATTCGCCGAAAACTCTCGCTATCGCTACCGGACTGGGGGCGGCGTCATCGTCGTGCTCGTACGCGGCGGTTGCGCTCGCGAGATCGATTTTTCGCAAAGGCGCCGATTTCACCGCGGCGATGGCGTTCGAGTTGGCATCCACAAATCTCGTCGCGGAGCTGAGCATCATTTTGATTGTACTAATGGGCTGGCAGTTTGCGCTCGCCGAGTTCGCCGGTGGCCTGTTGATGGTCGTGATCATTGCAATCCTCTTCAGGATTTTTCTGTCACGCGAACTCGTGCAGAAGGCGAGAGCGCAGGCGGACAAGGGCGTCAGAGGGGTGATGGAAGGTCACGCTGAGATGGACATGAGCGTCGAGGGGGGCGGCTCGCTCTGGCGACGGATTAAATCAAGCGAAGGCATCACAGCCACCAGTCATTATTTTGTGATGGATGTAGTCGCCGTCTGGAAGGATATCGCCGGAGGTCTTTTACTGGCTGGCGCGCTCGCTGCGTGGGTGCCGCCGGATTTCTGGAAAACATTTTTCCTCACATCGCATCCAGTCGCCGCGACGCTGTGGGGTCCAATTGTCGGTCCGATAGTCGCGATCTTCTCTTTCGTTTGTTCGGTCGGCAATATCCCACTCGCGGCGGTGCTTTGGAACGGTGGGATCAGCTTCGGCGGCGTGATCGCGTTTATTTATGCCGACCTGATTATTTTTCCCATCATCGACATCTATCGAAAATACTACGGATGGAAGGTAACTACCCTCGTTGTCGCAGTTTTTTACTGCGCAATGGCGATCGCTGCTCTGATCATCGAATTTCTTTTCAGCGTTCTCGGATTAATTCCGCATCAGAGGAACGCGCAGATTGTCGAAACCTCCATCACATTCAATTACACGACTGTGCTGAACATCGTCTTTCTCGCCATAGCTGCCTTTATCGTTGTCCGATTTCTGCGAACGGGGGGGCCGAAGATGCTGGCGCACATGGATTAGACCGTCGCCTTCTCGCCGCGATGTTTGCGACAGTCATAGACTGCCGCTACAGATTGAATCGCCAATGCCGAAAGAATTTTTTATTACCACGGCGATCGATTATACAA
>DATMPQ010000214.1:0-25159 GCA_035567015.1 Chthoniobacterales bacterium
GCCATTGGCGCGGGCATTCACCTCCTCAATCGCGGCCCGCAGGGTGCAATTGCCGTTGCTGTCGGCGCAAACGCCGTCCCCAGGAGACACATCATGGGTGTCGCCCGTGCTGTCGACAACAAATAGAATTCCTATCGGCGGCGGAGGCGGAATAATTGCCGGCCTGCCCGGACGTGCGCTCCGCCCGGGGCCACCCGCCTGAGCCGCGTCGCCCTGTAGCATTTGAAATCCGACCACTGGCAGCGCCAGTAGAGCGGTTCCAATCAGAGAACGAAATAATATGCGCCGTTTCACGGTGCGCCGGGTCTCGTTGTGAACGAGGGCGCATGTGCCGTCAAGCCTCAATTTGCCGACGAGGCCCCTGTTTGCGAACGTCGGATGCTTGCCGGGAAAAACGCGGTTCGCACGCGCAATCGTTTGCATGAGCGTGTGGTTGCGCATCGGCTTGTCGAGATAGACCGTCGAACAGCTCGGAGCATCGAAGCCGGTCATCCACATCGCACAGACGAAAGCGATTCCTAGTGGATCATCCGAATCCTTGAACTTCTCATCGAGCTGCTCGCTGTTCATTCGCCTGCGATGAGGAACGATGTCGAGACCGAGCTTTGTCATGTGCTCAATCTCGTTTTGACCGGGCGAAACGATCAGCGCCATGTCGGTGCTCTTTAGAACACCGAGCCTTTCGTTTAACGCTCGAACTTCATCGGGATCGGACTCGTTGAACTCAGTCAGCTTGGCCAAGTCTTTCTCGACACGGTCCTGTTCCTCTTGCCAATACGTCCGCACTTTGTCGTGCATCTTGAGCGCGGTCGCTTTGTCGATCGAAACAACCATCGCCTTTCCCTGAAAGCCGCGGCCGAGAAAGTGTGTAACGATGTCCTTCGCGATCTTATCCAACCGATCGTCCCGCGTGATGATGTGATATTGCCGGCCGAGTTCGCGCTCCAACTTCTTCTCGGCCTCCTCGTTCAGTTCGGCATCTTCGATGAGTTCGTAAATATCCTCATTCAGTTTTGGATTTTTTAGGCGCAACTCCGGGGTGCGATTTTCGTAAAACAGCGGGACCGTCGCCCTATCTTCGACTGATTGCTGGAAATCGTAGATCGACACGTACTCGCCAAAGACATCTCGCGTCCTTTCCTCGCCGACGATCAAGGGCGTCCCGGTAAAGGCGAGGAACATCGCGTTTGGCAATGCCGCGCGCATGTTAACCGCCAGCGTGTCGTACTGGCTGCGATGCGCTTCATCGGTCAGCACGATGATGTCTCGCCGATCCGACAGTTTCTCCGGCGTAAGAAATTTATGAATCAGCGTAAAGACGTAACGATGATTGCCGCGAAGTAATTGTCTTAACTCGTCACCGCTTTGCGCATGGCACTCATCGCCTTCGTGCTGGCTCACTGCGCCGGTTGCTTTGAATGTCGTCGCGATCTGATCGTCCAGTTCGGTTCGATCTGTTACGACAACAAACGTCCAGTTACCCTCGATCTTGCGCAGAATTTTTTGCGAGAAAAACACCATCGAGAAGCTCTTGCCGGCGCCTTGCGTCTGCCAAAAAACCCCAGCCCTTCCATGTCCTTGCTCACGCGCCGCGAGCATCGAACGGATCGCGCTGTTCACGCCGAGAACCTGATGATTTTGCGCGAGGATTTTAATGAGCCCGCTTTTGTGCTCGGAAAAGAGAGTGAAATTCTCCGCGAGATCGAGCAGCCGTGTCGGCTCGCCGACACCGCGGATCACGCAGCCTTAGACCGCCCCGGAGGCATTGAATCACCGCTGCTCGATTAAGGGAATCAAGATCGCAGGGTTGAGCCTTTCGCGGAAAACGGGAAACAGTGCGCTAATTTCGGGTAGTGGGTCAGTTTGAAATCTGAGGCGAAGATGAGGACTAGTGAGTTTGGGCAGGCGAGGTCGGCTTGATTACGTCAATTCGGCACCTATGCTCCCCGCATTTAAGCCGCTGCCCAAAATTAGGTAGTGTATTATTCGCTACTAATCAATTAACGCGACGACCTCTCCCCGCGCTCGGCCCGGCGCACGAACTCCCGCTTGCCCACGACCATTTGGAAATAATGTTGCGGCGTAGCAGGGAGCAAAGATTCAATCGTGCATAGGTTTCACGGAGCCGGTCGCCCGCGCTGCACGCAAGGCACTGAATCATTGCTGCAAAGTTGCAGCGAATCAAGATTGCAGGGTTCGGTATCGCAAGATCACCAACTCCCCGCCTTGGAGGAAATAGCCATCTTTTGAGATGACATGACTTTGCCCGCTAGTTCAATCCGTAAACTTCCACCAGCGCGATGCCGGTCCCGTTGTTTACCCCGCGCACGATGGCGGTGTAGTTGCCCGGACTTAAGCTCGTCAGAATCGCTGACTCAAGATTGTTGGTCGGAGCTAGACCACTGTTGATGATCTCTTGCTTGTTCGGCGCATTCATCCAATTGTCGTTGAAAGCGATCACTGCGCCGGTGTGATCGTGCAGCTCCAGCGTTGGATTTCGCAGCGGGTTGGTAATGCCGTGATTTACCAAACTGGGCCCAATCGCGCGCACGATCACTCTCTTTTGGCCGCTGCCGGTGATGATAAAGCCCCCGATCATGACGTTGTTGCCAGTCTGCACCAGTGCGCGGGTCGAGATGTTGCCCAGCTTGGAAGCAGCGGCGGAATCCAGATCGTACGCTTCCACCAACGCGATGCCGGTCCCGTTGTTCACCCCGCGCACGATGGCGGTGTAGTTGCCCGGACTTAAGCTCGTCAGAATCGCTGACTCAAGATTGTTGGTCGGAGCCAGACCACTGTTGATGATCTCTTGCTTGTTCGGCGCATTCATCCAATTGTCGTTGAAAGCGATCACTGCGCCGGTGTGATCGTACAGCTCCAGCGTCGGATTTTGCAGCGGATTGGTGATGCCATGATTGACCAAGCTGGGTCCAATTGCGCGCACGATTACTCTCTTTTGGCCGCTGCCGGTAATGATAAAGCCCCCGATCATGACATTGTCCCCGGTCTCCACAAAGGCGCGCGTGGAGATGTTGCTATTAGCCGTGCCACTAATCAAGGGATGGGGATAAGTATATGGTTGATACCAGAGCGCCCACGCACCGTTTACCCATACGTAAAGCGCGCCCGAATCCGTGCTTCCGTTGACGCTCGCTGCGTCCTTCTCCCAAAACGCAGTGCCAGGAGGATTGACTGTAGAGCCTGATATATCAACTCCATTTACGCCCGTAACCCCACCAGCTATCCTCTGTGCGTGCGTCCCTACAGCAACTCCCGTAGTGACTGCCGTTCCAGGCGTCCAAGTTGTGTTCTCGTTGTAAAAGTCCCTGTTCTCTATCTGGATGCCCGGGGTATTAGTACCACCAAGATACGGACTTCCTAATCTACTATTGCTCCACATATACACCGGCTCAAGCTGGCAGCGAAGCCAAGCGGGAGCGGAGTAGTTTGGTGGTGAGTCTAAAGACTTTCCTCGACCAGGTTGGTCGATCAGAACCAATGGCCGATAAATCACAACCGAGTCTCCCAATCCAAAGATCGGCAATGGAGTTCTACCAGCCAACGCGGGCGAAAAAGAGCAAGTTATGGTTCCACCGCTATCAGCAGTGTGAGACAGGATTAAGTTGTGAGCGTTTTGATGACTTCCTCCCGTGACATCAATGAGTTCATAATACTGATACTGATTTAACGTTACGCCGGTCGCACCACTAATACTGACTGAAGGAGAGACTTGTCCGTTATTACTTGTTGCAGTCACGGTCCCGCTTAAATACTGGCGTGGCGAGTGCCCCGATACATAGCAAGTAGGCTCGCAAGGATATGGCTCTGTAGCGTCGATGTCCCACGGGCTTCGTCCGTCACCTCCACCCCATTGAGTTGTATAAACGACTGGAATGGCGTTACTACTAGGTTCTTCAAATACTCTATATGCCAGAGTACCGTCGTTGGTGTCGGTTATATCGAAAGTGGCATCATAGGTGTTGCCCCAATTCAGTTCGACGCCTCCTCGCAGTTGTCCACCTCCAGTCGTGTTGGCGCCTTTCGTACCTATGAAAGTGTTCTTGTATATCTCCCGCAGTCTAGCTCCACGGTTATTGGCTGATTCTGTGCCGTGACCGCGGCTGGCATCGTTCATAATAATGCTATGCCGGACAGCGCCTCTACCTCCGCTTTCCGTGTCAGGAATCGCAGCCAACTGACCTAAATTCCAATGCAGGCCATTTTCCAAGTAAGTAATTGTTCCGCTACCGTAGGCGGAGTCGGAACCAAAAACCGCATTACTTAATATATCGTGTCCGCTGCCAGGACCGCCCCAGTATTCTTGGTGAATCTCTATCGAGCGGCACTTGTTGTTGGAAATGCCATCGTAGAACACGTAATGATCTACGACACCAGCTGGGCCGTTGATCAGAGCCGCCGTGGCAATGAGATTATGAAAATGAACGTCATGCATTCGAAATTTTTCAGTGTATCCAGAAAGCGCCACTGTATAACCTGTTCTGGGATGCACGGTTTGACCGTTAAAGGTGAAGCCAGCGATTGTCAGATTATTCATTCCTGGTAAAGGGATAGAAGTTCTAATGAGACCGCCAGTTCCTCCTACGCTTGTTCCATCGTTGATTACTGTGTTATCGGTTGCGATAATGCCAATAACGTAATAGGGTGGGTTGGCACCCGCGTGAAGCGTTCCGGTGCATGGATAATTTATTGTCCCACTAGTTACAGCGGTGCACCCACGGAATCTGTTAGCTCCAGCATCCTTGCTTGTGTATTGGATGACTTGTAAATCTTTCTGGCCCGATCCAACGGTCGCATCGCTTACAATGTAGAACCGTCCGCTGGCGGGAAAGTGCGACACATCGGCGACATAAATATCTTGTGACACTGGCGGCAGCGTGTCCCCTTCCGACCCGGCAGCGATAGTCGTATAGGCGTTTTCGTCCCCGGCTTGGACGGTAGTGGCTCCCAGAAGAGTAGCCTCGATTCCTTTTATATCAAAAGCGCTCGTCCAAGTGGCTGTTCCGGACGGAACAATCACCGTGTCGTTAGCGGAAATTGGAGTAGTCCAAACACCTCCAGCGTTGCCAGTATTACCTGAGCATCCCTGACTTGTTCCGTTCCAAGCATTGTCCACGTCGCAGAAGCTAGGACTTGCGCACGTCCTGGTGGCTGCTTCAAGAGATGACCCCAAGAGCAGACTGAAAAGAATCGCGTTTAGAATTCGTTTCATTTTATTGACCCGCTAATCTGTAGCGCATTAACGAACCGATGTTCACGGTCGCGGTACCCGACGTTACCTTTGCGATCTTCACCGAAAGAATTGGCGCGCCAGAAGCATTCGTTGTTATTAGACCCTTCACAACAATATTGCCTGTAAAGCCGGACGCAGCACAAGTGACCCCGCTCAGCGTATCAGCCCTACCGAGGTATTGGATGAGGTAGCAAGCGTGGCTCCAGTGAGTACTCCCATTAGATTACTTGTTGCCGCACTAGCTCCAGTCGTCCATCCCCATTTCATTCCGTTGGTGTCGGCGGCGTTTGTTATATTCAAAATAATCTCAACCTCATACATGGTGGAGTTTGCCAGCGTGGCAGACGTGAGTCCGGTGATTGTGGTTAGCGTCGCAGGTCCTCTAAAATTTTCTCATCAAAGCTCCCGACCTCTGGTTCTTTTCTGATTCGAAGCGAGTCTGCAAATGAAAATGCGGCATCAAGAAAATCCTGCCGACACAGCGGGTTTTCATAGGATTATTTGTCAGGCTTGGGTGAAACTAACTTGTCGCCTGTCACGATCCTTCCGCACTCCCTTGCAACGTGCGAAGTTTGAGGAGTAAACAGCTGCAATGTCAACTGTAATCGGTAAAATTTTGGCAAATTTCCCACCCGATCATCTCACGAAATTAGCGCACTGTTTCCCGTTTTCCGCGAAGGCTAAACCCTGCGATCTTGATTCCCTCTAACTTGGCAGCAATGATTCAGTGCCTCCTAGGCGGCACCGACACGCCCGAAAAGTGTCGCGCTGACTTCCGGGCCGCAAGCAGGCGCAGTTACTGCTCTGACGTGCCTGAAACATCTGTCCGGTGTGCGGAGAAGTTGCTGTGCAGGAAAAATGCAAAATCGTCTGCCGGAGCGAGAAGTGCCGGGGGCGCGTGATTATGAATTGCTCGGAGTTTTAACGCCGAAGCCGGCAGGCGATTGTTGCGAGCGCAGTGCAATTGATGATCTCGCGTCCCACTTGATCATCGCGCCCGCGCGACTATGCAGTCCATCCCGCTCGCAGCCCTGCGGCTCCAAAGCCGACATGAAAAACTCGAATTATTGTTGTCGAAGGCTGGAGCAGCGCGAGTGGTAATCGTTTTCGCTAGGCCGGAATTTGTGTCACCCGGATGGGAGAAATGTGCAAATTCGTGATTACGCGTGAGGAACGTCACAATTATTCAACGCGCTCGAATGCAGCGATTTGGGCAACACGCCCTGAAGACGCGACCCCATTTTCTCTTTCTTAGCGCTTCAGTCGGCCAACCCCGCACAGGCTGGCCGCGAGAGGTTGTCCCGACTTCCTCCGAACGGAACGTTAAATGCCTGGCACCTACGAAACGCTTCAACGTGCCGCTGGGCTAACTGTCAAACGTTTAGGTCTCGCCCCAATCGATCGCTCCATCTTATCGCGTTTTGACTCCAATCTCTCCATCTAGATCCGCGGGTGCGGCAAAAGGGGACAGACAAGATTTAAACCCCACATCGATCGCCCCGGTGTCCGGCGACATCGCGCACGGGTCGGCTGCAAAACCGTTCGCGGTTGAGTTTCCAACCGCCGCTAAGCCAACCAGCGATCGTGACGAAACGCGACCTTCAAACCGGACGAGTTTCTTTGGCGAGCTGAAGCGGCGCAACGTTCACAAGGTTGCTGCTGCCTACATCGTGGGCGGGTGGGCCCTCGCTCAAGGAATCGCCCAAGTTTTTCCAGTGTTCGGCGTTCCAAACTGGGCCATTCGACTACTCGTCGGCCTGATCATCCTCGGTTTTCCTGTCGCCGCCGGTTTCGCATGGCTGTTCGAGCTCACGCCGGAAGGCATTAAGCAAACTGCAGTTGCCGACGCCGCTAATGAGCATTCACGCGGCAAAACCTGGATCTACGTGATCATCACCGGCGCGGTCATCTTGACCGGTTTGTTTTTCCTCGAACGCTATATTGCTCAGCGTCTGGTACGGGTCCCGCCGTCGCCGGAGGCTGCCCGTTCTGATAAGGTAGATAAACGCCGCAGCTCGGCGTCCCTGCCGCCTCAGTCGATCGCGGTTTTGCCGTTTGAAAATCTCAGCAGCGACAAGGAGAACGCGTTTTTTGCCGAGGGCATCCAGGACGAGATCCTCACGCGCCTGGCGAAAATCGGCGCGCTCAAAGTCATTTCGCGCACTTCAACTGCGCATCTTGCCCACAGTCCAAAAAATCTTCCCGCGATCGCCCGCCAGTTAGGCGTGGCCAACATCCTCGAAGGCAGCGTGCAAAAATCGGGAGACGCCGTCCACGTCAATGTCCAGCTCATTCGTGCCGCCACTGACGACCACGTTTGGGCGGAAAGTTACGATCGCAAACTGGACGATATCTTCGGCGTTGAAAGGGAAATCGCGCAAAACATCGCTTCCGCGCTCAACGCTAGGCTCACTGGGGGTGAAGACGCGGTTCTTGCCCAAAGACCGACAAACGATGCGCGGTCCTATGCAGCTTATTTGCGAGGGAACACGCAACTGTGGCGTGCTGACGAACAATCATTACTTGACGCGGCACAATCCTACGAACAAGCCGTGCGTCTCGACCCGCAGTTCGCGCTCGCCTGGGCCGCTCTCGGAAGAGTTCACTCGATTCTCTACTACGTGAACGACACGACGCCGGCACGCGCGGCCATCGCGGAACGCGCAATAGCTGAAGCCGACCGGTTACAAGCGCAAGCTCCGGAAACGCAATTGGCTCGAGGGTATTTCGATGAGTTCGTTTTACATGACTACAAGACGACGGCTGATCTCATGGAGCAGGCCCATCGAACATGGCCCGGAAACTTTGAGCTTGTTCAGCTCCTCGCCTTTGCCACGGCGCGCCTCGGCGAATGGCGGAAGAGCGCGGAGGCATGGGACGAAGCCATCGCTTTGAATCCTCGCGATATGCTGACACGGTTCTTGGCGGCGCAGATTCCGATGAACTTGCGCGACTTCGCCAAAGCAGACCGCATGATCGACGAAGGACTCGAAGTTGAGCCCGACAGCCAACGACTGCTCGCGGCTAAGGCGGAAATCTTGCAGGCGCTTGGTCAGCTCGACCGGGCCCAATCCATCGTCAGCAGGTTAAACCCGCAACCGGGGAATTTCGACGTGAACGCCGCTGTGTGGTACCAATCCAAACTGCAACGCGATTCAAAGTCAGCTCTCAAATTGTTTCAGCGGTTATCGCAACCGACCGAACGCGGATACGACTGGCTGGTCAATCGTTTTTACTACGGCGAGCTGCAAAATCTGGCTGGTGACAAGGTTGGCGCGCGCGCCAGTTTCACAAAGGTCCGCGACGAGCTGAAGGCCGAGTTGGAGAAACAGCCCGACAACGGACGACTCGCGCTCTGTGCGATCGAGGCGGCGATCGCTTTGCGCGAACGCGATTCAGTGTTGCGTCTAATCGAACAACGATCCGGTGCGATCCGCGGGGATCGACGACATCAACTCGACAATGAAGAACTGCGCTCGCGGATGCTCTCCCGGTCCGGGACTAAAGGCGCCGGAGATGAAGCCATCCCGCTCCTCGAGCACTTGTTGCAAGTTCCCTACAATCCACCGTGGACCCACGTCCCGCTCACTCCAGCGCTTCTTCGGCTCGACCCCGACTTTGATTCGCTCCGCGGCGATTCGCGCTTTCAGAAACTTTGTCGACAGTAAATTTCGCCCCCGCGACGCCCGGCTTTCAACGTTAACCCGGTTCGCTGACGATCACACCCTCCAACTCCCACGGAATTGGAAATTGGGGGTCAGTGTGCAAATCTTGACACATCCTCTTTCTCACTCTGCTGTTTGGGTTGCGCGATTGATGAAATCAGCGAATCGAGACGACGCTCGCCGGTTCCTTCGCTCTTCGCTTGACCACAGCGCGTCTTCAACACGAACGCTCCGCGCCATTGAACTTAGACTTTCCTCTAATTTCAATATGTCAAGATTTGCACACTGACCCCTATTCTTATTCCCCGCGGGGACGAGCGCGAATTCGAGACAATGGGGCCACCTTGAAAATATCGCACACTCGAAGGGAGCGGCCATAGCCATAACAGGCCAAGATTTTTTTGTGTTGACCCCAGCTCGGCGCAGTGGTCTACTGGCAGCGGCATTAGATGACTCGGTGAGCTTCTGATGACCAATTAACAACTTGGCTGGGAAAAGCCTGCCATTAACCAGGAGTAAAACATAATGATTAAGACCATCGAGTTGTCCATTCGTGACAACGACCACTGCAAGCGCTTGGCGGATCCACTCAACCTCGGGAGTTTCCACATGGAGGCGTTGCTTCCATTCACGGAAATCGCGAAACTCGACCGTGGCAATGCCAACGTGCGCCCACCATCGGAGAGTAAGAAACCATTCAAAGACATGATGGAGACGGTGCAAACCAGCCCCGAGGCGTTCCACCAGAAGAATCGCGGAATCACATATATTTGTGATCGGTTTGAGTTCGACAATGCTGCGAGGCGTCTCAGGATCTCCATTCCCGACATTCCGGCGGATCGGTATGACGAGGATGGTGCCGCCAAATTTGGCATTGCCGACGGCGGTCACACCTTCTCCGTTGTCCAAAAAGTAGTTGGGAGCTGGGCCGAATACATTGCATTGGAGGGGTGGGTTGAGCCATTTGTGCGACTCCACCTGATGTCAGGTGAGAGCAGCCAAGAAGCATTAGAGGGGATTGTGGAGGCGTTGAACACATCGTGCCAGGTTCAGCAGTACACGATGGATGAGTACAAAGACGCGTTTGACGAACTCAAAGGTGCCTTGGATCGCAGCGGTTTCGACCCCGACTTGGTAAGTTTTCGTGAAAACGAGGACAAGGAATGGCATGTGATGGAGATAATCCAGCGGATGACTTGCTTCCTTAAAGAGCGGTGGGCCGAGACTCCGCCGGCCTCGATGTATAAATCAAAAGGCAAAGCCTTGGAGTTATACGCGAACGAAGCGACGCGGCGGGAATTTTTCCGCTTGTTCGACGTAATTCGCGAGGTCATTACATTGCCGGAATATATCCAGTCAGAACTCGGTAAGGGGGATTTTGCTGATCGACGCTCGTTAGGCAAGCTGCGTTCAGTTCGGCCACTGAAGAAGGACGAGCAGCGGCCGGGAACGAGCTACTCGTCAAGGTATCGCATCGACAACGCTGCTTTGTTGCCAATGGCATCTGCCTTTCGCGAGCTTTTGGTGCTCAAAGGCGATCGCTATGTGTGGCGCGTGCCTCCAAAAGAGGTGTTCAAACGCTGCGGCAAGAGCCTCTATAACGCATTGGTCACGAAAAGTCGGCAGGCTCGAACGGTGTCGCAACTCGGTAGCGATGTTGAGTACTGGCAAGCCTGCGCACAGATCGTAATGCGCACCCGGATTGAGATGACGGACGAACATCTTTCAATTCGAGCTGCCTAAAATAATAAAATCAAGAACGGACGCTGGAGCGCCTGTGGAGGCGCTCCAGCGTTTTGACGAAGAATTCGACCTCGCTACGTCCGCCCACGAAGGTCACGTTGATCGCATCTGCGCAGCAGAAATGGGCAGTAGCCGTTATGGGAAAACGTCGATTCCCATGCCGTGAAGAACTTGCCCGAGAAGCTGCCCACAGTCTTTGAGACTATCGATATTCTTAATGCCGGCCCAAACCATCGATAAAAACGCAGTGAGTTTGATCCGATTGGGATTTGGCTTACTTGCTTCGCTTTGCGCTTCGGTTACGACTTCGCGCAATTCGCGACGTTTGTCCGCGCTCAACATGGGCACGTCCGCCATTAGCATTGCTGCCAAATCACCCAATACGTTCACGAGTTCGGGGGATTGTTGCTCGGTAACGTTGATTGCCGTTCCGATCCTGGAATGGTCACCGGTCTGAATTGCCGTAACATGCGAATTCCTCAATGATATTGCAATCACGTTGCCACCGGTGATCGGCTCCATAATCGCAACGCCACGCCGCTTAACTTCCATACGGTGCTCGGCGCGCCAGGCATCAAGTCGTGACTGTATGTGACCGGCCCCGTGGCCGGCCGATTGGTTCCAAGCCTCCAAGACTCTCGGCTTCCACTCAGCTATTACCGCCTGGTAATGAGTCTCATAAAGGCTTACAAGATCATCCACTAAACCCGCGTAAGGGCTTACTTTCACATCCTGCAAAACCTTGATTATAGCATCCGCAATAATTTCCGAGCGGTTTCCGATCTCCTCAAGTTGAGCTTGGGCAGAGACAATGCCGGGGGGCCGCATGCCCCTTTTTGCCAGTGCGGCTTGCACCACGTCAAGCTGGCTCTTGCCTTTAACTAGCAAGTCGGTAGAGATTTGCTCTCGCAGCAAAGAATCGATATCGGAAGGGAGCATCAGAGGATTGACGATTTGGGCAGACGGGTTCCCTTTGACGGGTCACGCGGTTGACGGCTTGTCATCGCCGCCCCGAATGCAAATCCGGCTAGTCGTCACTTCTCGATTATTCCCCAAACCCGCAACCATTCGACGGCGGGCGCTTCGATCGGTTTTAGCAATCGCCGCACGGGTGAAGGGAGCACCTTCATGCCATCGTACTCCAAGTTGGAGACCTCGCCTCCTACCAGATCAAAAATCTCGCTGCGCGTAATGTCTACCATAGCCATTTTGATGTCATCAGCTGGGCGGCCAGGGGGCAGGACTTCGCCAATGACGACAAACGTGCGGCCTGACTCGCGTTCTCTATCGCAGTAGATCTCTAATTCGTACCAACCAACCAAGGGTGCAACGGCCATGTGCTCGTTAAAACCATTCGGTCGCGGAAATCGACAAGTCAATTTAATTGGAACGACTAAATGCTTGACGAAAGGGCGTCGCTTCCATGTTGCTGGGCTGGCGACCTGCTGGCCGCCGCGCGAGAGAACCAGCCGGGAGCTTCAGATCGGAACGGCTGATCATATTGCGAAACGCGCAGCAAAAGTGAGCAAGCAAGCCATTTTGGCGTGCTGGACCTGTCGCGCTTTACAATGAAAGCCCATGAGAATATTAGGCCGCCCGCAGTTAGCATTCCCAACTCGCCAATACGATGGTAAGGTGCCAAACTGGGCCGCATGTCAGATGCTATCCAAGGCGCGATCGTCGGCGGAATCATTGGCTTTATGTCCGCTGTTTTGGTGGCTGTAATTTCTCTGCTATTGACCCTCCGAAACGAAGCCTACAAGCGCTCCCTCGCCGCGCACAATGCGTACATTTCTTGGCTCCGGGGGCTCGTTCCAGAATGTGAATTTTTGCTAACCTGTTTGGATGAACTGGAGCCGCTGGCCGTCACTGCCGGTCAGGTAGTGACAAAGCGGTTCAACTACGACTTCCTTGCAGCCGCTCGCATCGAAATGATCAAACACCCCCGAAGCGTCGTGTTGTTTCCCAAGCTCACAACTGCTTATCGGAACATCGTACACACCAACGACATGATGGATCGATTAGAGGCCGCAAACCGCGCACTGAATTCATCGCCCCTGGCTCCGTTTCAGTTCCAAGAACTGATGAAGCGCACGGCGGCGTGCTTTCCCGCGACGCGTGATTCAATTGAAGCACTGCTCGCTGTGGCAAAAGAGCAAAGTCAATTAGAAGACGAGAACCCGCCACGGCTATTCGACTGGCTCAGGGCAGTTCTCAGTTAATTGGGCTATCCTCGCCGTAGAAAAAGCAAATCAAAGACAAAGCCAAACCGCCGCCGTTGCCGCGATGATGGTTCTGAACGTTGCCGCGTTACCGTGATGAGATCAAAGCGTGCTTCGCCGAAACTTTTGTCAAACAGAATCGCAAACAACTTCGTAAGATCGCGCAGAACTGATTTAGCGTGGTATAGGAACGTCTCAGCGCGCGGCCGGAGCTCAGGGATGCCGGGTAGTCTAAATGCGCCGCCGCCGACCATCTGGACACCCTTCTCATCTACGACCTTTTGGTGCCCTTTAATCTGACCGTCTAACTCGTTCGCGATTTTCGAACAGGCAAGCAGCTTCGGCTGAATATCGGCGAACATCACCGAAAAAATTTGCTGTCTTTCCTGCTTGCTTAGACTGATGTTGAAAACCTCAAGCAGCTCAATTGTTTGAACGCTGAGCCGCGCGATTATCGGGTTCTCAGTTCCCTCGTCGGATATTTGCTGGATGTGCATTTGATCTACCTGTAGTATCTCCCTTGAACGCGCGCACCAACCAAGATCGGCTGAAAGGGATTCTGAGAGGTTTTTTTGGTGGGGGATCTGGCGGTCAAAAGACTAGGACTGTCGAGCTGATGTTTTTACCAACTTCTGTCGGAAGCGAAAACCCGCAGGCCGCCCCAAACCAGCGGCCACAGCGCGGTAATTGCCAGCCGGGCGGCATTTGATACCGGCTGTTAAGATGAGGTATCTTTGGACGAAGCTACGCCGCACTTTAAGCAACGTTATCGACTAGGTGTGCATCCGACTTCGCAGAAGACGTGATGACAAAAAGGCACTGCATCTTCTGTCCGGCGCCGGCGAATTCCCGAGAGCACGCCATTCCAGAATGGTTGTCAAAGCAAATGGGAATCCGCGAACTTGGGTTTCATCCCGGTCACTTTAGCGAAAAGGAGGGCCTGAAGCTTCGGCCGCTGATCAAGTGCGAGTACCTTAAAACGAAGCAAGTGTGCAAGGGTTGCAACAACGGTTGGATGTCCGAACTAGAAGCTTGGGCGCAAGCCCATTTCGGAAAATTCGTTGGACCCGGTCTGAGACCAGATGAGTTCGGGGAGATCGAGTCTATCCGGTCTGAGTCGAAACAGCTTATTCGGTGGCTACTGAAGACAGCGATCATACTCGAATATGCTTTCCCCCGAGGTGATATGCCAAAAGTGGTACGGTCGCTTTTTCCGGTCGCCCGTGGAATAGAAGAGCCGACTGACTTCCATATTTGGGCAGCCAACATCTGCGAAAGCGGTTTTAATCTCCATGTACGAAGAGGATTTGCAGTTTGGAATGGCGGCATTTTACAGCCGTATCAGGTTCATGCTGAGAGCATGAACTTCGGAATACAACTGAACCACTTGGCCCTTCGTCTGTTTCGATGCCCATCGGCACGGCCTTGGGTCAAAATGTACCTTGTTCAGAACGGTGGAGTGCGATCCATGCCGTTGGATCTAACACGCGAAGTTCACTACAGCTTTCCCCACAATCACGTGTATCCCACGCTCGAAAGCTTCATGGCTGCACTTGAGGTTGCCGCCGACTCCGGTTGAACAGTAACAAGCCCGAACCCCCGTGCACGTTAATCAGCACGAGTACAAAACGATCATTGCGCCTAACGAGTTAGAAACTTGCGGCGTGGGTCCCTGTATCGCGGTTGCTATCATTTTCCAGAATCGCGGCTTTCTTTTTCACACGCCACACCTTTATTTTGATGAAGATTCGATCGTAGAACCTTTCTTGCAGGATGTGCATTCGTTTATCTCGACAACTAAGCGCAAAATGATCTTACCCGTCATTGTCGGCGGCTCTTTTGAAACGACGAAGGTTAGAGGCGTGGATATTGCGGACATTAACGAGATGACTGCCGATTGTCGGATCGACGTCCAGCAGCTGCTCTTAGTGGCCGGTTTTGGTGAACCTCGGATCCGGTGGGGACGTCCAAACGAGTCGCAGAACTTGCGATGCGACCTCGGAAAAGCGCTTGTTCACTGGTCGACGGACTACATCGCGCCCAAGAGGAGACCAACTGTCCATCACAGGCCGCTAGTATTTTGATTGCTTGTTTTTCTGCGCATACTATGCATGCCATTGCGTTGCGAACGGATGTCCATTTTTGTCTTTTTCGGGTTGACGGTTGACACCCCGGCCTGGACCCTATTTGGCCGATTTCTTTGACGATTCCCCTCGTGAGAGGGTTCAACCCATTTCGGACAGATCGATTTTGGCGAGACAAGTTGATACCCTCGCCTCGGCGGCAATCTCTCTGCGTAAGTCCCGCTTTCTCAGGATAATTTGACTTAAATTGCCTTGGTTCGCCGTCGCGATTCGACTGGACAAGTAGCTCGCGAACGCACAGTCGAGCTAAGATGCTCGCCGCTGCCCCAAGCGCGGTCTTACGTTTCGACGCCTCGCAGCAGCAGCTGTAATCTCTAAGCGTCCCCGGCGAGAATCGAACTCGCATCCAAGGTTTAGGAAGTCTTGAATATTCTCGCTTGTGAGTTTTACTCGACGCGTTTAACGAAGCGATCCGCTTACGAAACATGACTGAAGATTCGGAGACACTCGCGGAGCTCATGCTTCACGCAGATCAATTCTGTTCCAAGATTGAAGCTGCCATGAAAGATGTGGCCCCGAACCCGGAACAAGAGGAATTGAGAACCAAACTCGGCCAGTGTCGTGCGCAGCTCGCACACCTACAGAATGTTTTCGACGAGGAGAAACTCAACATTGAAAACCCCGCCGTACGCGCAGACTTCCGCCACTTGGTTATGGCGCTAATGTGGGTTGCTTTTTATGCGCGCACCGCCCTCGACTTCAAAACGTATCGCAGACTCGTCATGATTGAATCCTCATTTACGTACCTTTTGGTAAGCCGCAGTTGTCGGGCAGATTCAAATCGGATAATCGATGGTGAGGAATAGACGGGCCGGAACGTTGGCGCGCGTCGACTGGGATTTTGACTGCATTCCAGAGGATGAATTAGTCGCATGCTGTTATTGGGAATACGCCCGCGAGTCCGCACGGATTCGGGCATTTTACAGCTCGAAGGATTCGGATTTCTTTTCAGCGCCGGAAACGCAGCCGGAAATAAAGAGGCCGGACGGAAGCGTGTTTATGAAGGCCCGCCGCCGCCTTGTTGATCCGGCCCGCGCGCGCTTCGCCCAGAGCTTGTGGATATACGCACTGCCGGTGAAGCTCATGCTCGATCGAGTATTCGGGACAAAGGCCGATCCTTTCGAAAAAGCATGGGTTGCCCTAAAGCCCCCATGTCGAAAAGCGGTCGTCGAGGAGCTGAAGCCCTATTTCGCGGACAAACCGTCGCTAGCCTATCTGCCGTTCAACCGCTGTTCGGACATGCGAGATATCGGATTAGCCGACGAGAATTACCGTTGTGCGGAGTTCGATATCGAAACGGGAATTGAAAGGCTCAGGGTCCAGATAGGGTGGGCTGACTTTACGGACAAACAAATTCTCGCGGCGTTCCGCACGTGGCTGAATGAAAACCGTCCGCAGGGTGTGGGACGGGGAGATGACAAAGGCAAACGCAAAGGAAAAGGGCTGCGAGCATATCTGGCATGGCTCGGCATGATGCGACTGATGAATGCACATCCCTATACAAGCATGAGGACTTGTTGCCCTGACGCAGCGAATCTTTATGGAAAAACCGACTGGCCACGCTCACGAAAGAAGGCTGGTAGGGTCTTCCGCGCTTTGTTCCACTTCCTACCGGCGTCCGACAAACCGATCCACTGGAAAACGGCAGGCGGGCGGGCCCGATAGCTGGGCAGGAAATGTCACACATTTTCAGACCATTTCGCGCTCGGTTTGTGCGTTGCAATATGTTGGCATGTTCGCATCAACAGACGGCCAACGCGTTCCCGTAAGTTCCTCCAACGTGCGCTCCGTCGGCTTCGATGAGTGGAGCGGCACGCTGGAAGTCGAGTTTTGGAGCGGCGGCATTTATCAGCACTACAACGTCCCTGACTCGCTCTTCCACGGTCTCATGGAAGCCGATTCCAAAGGGAGCTACTACTATTACAACCTGCGCAATCGTTATGGCTGTACCCGCATCAACTGAACGACTGACATGACGCGCAATGGCAAAATCGCGCGACTCTCGCGCAATGTGCGCGAAGAGTTAAACCGCCGCCTGCGTGATGGGGAACAGGGCAAGCGACTTGTAACCTGGTTGAACTCGCAGCCGGGAATTCAGTCCATGCTTGCGTTACAGTTTGGCGGGCGGTCCATCAGCAAGCAAAATCTCTCCGAGTGGAAACGGGGCGGCTACTGCGAATGGCTGGCGCACCAGGATGCTTTGGAGCGGGCGCGCGACATGGCAGCGAATGCCGGGGAATTGACCGTGGCGGCGGGAGCTCTGGCGGATCATCTCGCGATTGTGCTCACAGCACGCTATGCGGCGGCCTTGACCCAATGGGATGCAAATCCAAACGGAACGCCCGCGCAAAGCATCCGCACGCTCCGCGCGCTCTGCCAGGATATCGTCGAGCTACGCCGGGGTGATCATAGTGCCGCGCGCTTGAAAGTAGAGCAGGAGCGGCTTGAACTGGAGCGGTCAAAAGACGAAGAGGACATCCAGGAGCGAATTGAGAAATGGCTGCAGCGGCCGGACGTGGAGCAGCGCATCTTCGGTCGAACCCTCAGCCCTGAAGAACGAGAAAAGCGTATCAGGGGGATCTTCGGTCGGGCGCCCAAAGCGTCTGCACCAAAACGCGGTCTCTCTCCAGAGGCGCTCCGCATGATCGAGAAGGCGGCTAAAGTGCTTTCATAAAGTGCATCAAACCGGGTCAAACCCAATCCAACCAATAACAACAAAACACAATGATCACGGCAGGGATAACCAACCTGCTATTTCCGATTTCCGCTCGGGCGCTGAAGCACAATGAGAAAAACGACACCGGCAAGAATCCATGTCCACACGTCGTCGATCATAACCAGTTCCTCTCGACTATTAATGACATTTTCTGGTGGCTCGAGAAGCAAAATGAACGCTTCGAAGCGCTGGGATTTCCACGGGCAATTCTACAGTTTTGGCTTGTCACGCCGGCGACATTTGTTCAAAACTTGGCGTCGCCAAACGGATCTGGATCGGGCAGAGGACACATCTCCCGGTGGCTTCTCTGCCTCTTTCAGATTCGGACAATCACAGGCACACATAATCAGCCACTGGGAGAGAGAAAGGTCATTGTGCAACAGACAACGATAATTCCACGGATAAGAAATTCGATTAAGTGTTTGCCGGAGCGGCGCGGTTTCATTCTGATCCTCCTCGCGCTCTGCTGTTTTGCGCTTTCGCCGGCCCCGAAAGCTTTCGGGGTTAGTCCAGCACCGGACGGCGGCTATGCCGGCGGCAACACGGCCGAGGGCACGAACGCTCTCTTTAGCCGTACCAGCGGCGTCTGGAATACGGCCCTCGGTTATCAGGCGCTCTATCACGTAACCACCGGCAACCAGAACACCGCGACTGGTTTTCAAACGCTCTTTAACACCACCACCGGCAGCTTCAGCGTGGCCAACGGTTCGCAAACGCTCTTTAACAACACCACCGGCAGCTTTAACACGGCCACCGGGTTTCGCACGCTCTATTTCAATACCACGGGCAGCAATAACACGGGTAATGGATACGAAGCGCTCGCTTTCAATACCACCGGCAATGATAACGTCGCTACCGGTTTTCTCGCGCTCTTTAACAACACTACCGGCTCCAATAACACGGCCAATGGGTTTGGCGCGCTTTATTTCAACACCACCGGCGGGGATAACATAGCCAACGGATTTCAAGCGCTCTATAACAACACCACCGGCAGCGCCAACACGGCCACCGGGTATCAAGCGCTCTATAGCAACACCACCGGTAGCTTCAGCGGCGAAAACACGGCCAACGGTTTTGAAGCGCTCTATAGCAACACCACCGGCGGCGCCAACACGGCCACCGGGTATCAAGCGCTCTATAGCAACACCACCGGCAGCTTCAACACGGCGACTGGTTGGCAAGCGCTCCAAAGCAACACAACCGGCAGATTCAACACGGCCAACGGTTTGGAAGCGCTCATTAGCAACACAGCCGGCGGCCTTAACACGGCCACCGGGTATCAAGCGCTCGAGAACAACACCACCGGCAGCAACAACATCGCATTGGGCAATTTCGCCGGTTCCAGTCTCACCACTGGCAATAACAATATCGATATCGGCAACGAAGGTGTTGCTGCCGATATCAACACCATCCGCATCGGCGCGGTAGGAGTGCAGGCGGCGACCTTTATCGCCGGCATTTATGGAGTGAACGAGGGCGGGACGATGACCGCGGTCTATATAAACGGCAGCAACGGCCAGCTCGGCACGCAACCGCCGCCCTCCTCGCGGCGGTTCAAGAAGGAGATTAAACCGATGGAGCGAAGCAGCGAAGTAATCATGGGGCTTAAGCCAGTGACGTTTCAGTACAAGAGCGACCCCAGCGGCACGGCGCAATTTGGCTTGATTGCCGAGGAGGTGGCCGAGGTGAACCCGGACCTGGTGGTGCGCGACGCCCAGGGCGAGATCTACAGCGTGCGCTACGAGGCGGTAAACGCGATGCTGCTCAACGAGTTCCTCAAAGAGCATCGCAAGGTCGAGGAGCAGGGAGTGACGATCAGCCAACTAAGATCCACGGTGGCAAAACAGGAAGCAACTACCGCGCAGCAGCAGAAGGAAATTCAAGCACTCATCGCAAGTTTGAAAAAACAGGCCTCCCAAATCGAGAAGGTTGGCGCCCAGCTCGAAATGGGCAAAACGGCACCGCACGTCGTCGTTAACGATCAGTTGAAGTGAGATAATGTACCGGCGCTCGCGGGTTGGGGATGCGGTCCCGTCCAGAAAAATTGGACGACACAGAGGTCGTCCCTCCAATTCTTCACCGGCGTGGCTGCATTTTTATCTTGCCAAGCCAGTGGGATTTCTCCAAACTCGACGGAACTCAGATCTGAATCGGGCAGAAGACGCTTCTCCCGATGGCTTCTTCTCCTAGTTTCAGACCTGCAATCCGCAGCGTTAACCGCATCGGGAGAAAGAAAGAATTCCAAAATATGCAAACAACAAATCCACCCACCAGAAATTCCATGAACTGCTCGTTCATGCGACCCGGATTCGTACTTCTCACGCTGGCGCTCGTCTGCGTAGCGTTTTCGCCACCCCCGAAAGCTTTCGGGGCTGCCCAAGCATCGACTATTAACGTGATCTACAGCTTCGGAGGGGAAGAAGACGGCGAGTACACCGACACTGATTTGGTTATCGATAGCGCGGGCAATCTTTACGGCACTTCGGTGCTCGGTGGCGATCATGGCAGTGGCACAGTGTTCCAGCTGACACCTTCAGGCAATGGATGGATCCATACTGTGCTCTATAGTTTTACGGGTGGCACAGATGGAGGCGAACCCTACAAAGGCGTCACCCTCGATGCTCAGGGCAATCTCTATGGCACGGCGGTCACCGGCGGCACGGGCGCTTGTGAGGGTGGATGCGGCGTGACCTACAAATTGACCCACTCCGGCGGAAGCTGGAGCCAGACCGTAATTCATTATTTCACCGGTGGTAACGATGGCTCCGGTCCCGGAGCAGGGCTGACGATTGACCACCAAGGCAATCTTTACGGAACTACTCCAACCGGAGGCGCGAATGGACTCGGCGTCATATACCAACTGAATCCAGCTGGAAGCGGCAACTGGAACTTCAAGGTGATCCACACGTTCACTGGCGGCACGGATGGAGCGACAGGCTCAGCCGGCCGACTGCTTCTTCATGGCGGGCGTCTTTATGGCGTGGCCACAGCGGGTGGGGCGAATGGAAAGGGCACCGCCTACGAGCTAAAACCTTCTCACGCTGGGGAATGGACTCTAAAAACGATCTATGCTTTCCAGGGTCAACCGGACGCGGGATTTCCTTATAGCGCCTTGCTTTTCGCTTCGGGAAAGCTCTACGGCACCACTTACTATGACGGCGCAAATAACCTGGGCTCGGTTTACGAGCTGTCTCGTACTGCCATGGGCAGGTGGACAGAAAGAGTGCTTTACAGTTTCCAGGGCGGGAGTGACGGACAGAATTCCCTCGGTAACCTTGTTATTGACGCAGCTGGCAATTTGTATGGCACAACCAGTGAGGGTGGCGCGAGCGGTAGTTACGGCACAATCTTCAAGTTAACTCCAGGCACCCACGGGACATGGACCGAGAGTGTGGTCCATCGCTTTCAGGGCCCTCCAGACGGGTCCTCCGCTTACAACGGGATGGTGGCTGATGGAGCAGGTAACTTCTACGGTGCAACGGTCCACGGTGGGGTTGCTGACGACGGCACGATCTATCAGTTCACGCCGAACGAGAACGAGTAATCTCGCGACGCAGCGGCGATGTTGCCTCCCTAAACGCTGTGGCGGCTCCCCTAACGGCACCCAGGGCTGCCGCTAAGGGATTTCAATCTCGCCCGATGTCATATCTAATTCCAATTCAATATCGACTATGTTTCCCTCTCGACCGCAAGCTGCAGCGCCGGAGTAATGGAGTGATAGAGTAATGGGCGTGCTGGTATGAATTCATTACTCCAATACTCCATTCCTCCAATACTCCATTGCTGAATGCCTGCCATCGGGATCACCGGCGGAATCTCCACAGGCAAGACGAGCTTTTGCGAATGTCTGCACGAGCTCCTTCCCGCTGCTGCCAAATTTTTCGACGCTGATCAAGCGGCGCACGAGCTGGTCGAGCTTGATCCGGATGCGCGAAAAGAACTTGTTGTTGAGTTCGGGCGGGAGATTTTTTCGCGCGACGGCCGCTTGAAACGTGAGCGGCTTCGCGCCCTAATTTTTAAGAACGCTGCGAAAAGACGCGCTCTCGAACAAATTCTCCATCCGCAGATTCGCCGCCAATGGAGCGCGGAAGCGGAAAGGCATCGCCATTCTCCCGATTTTTTCGTCGCTGACATCCCGCTCCTTTATGAAACCGGCGGTGAAACCTTGTGCGACCGGGCGGTGGTCGTGGCTTGCTCGCCCAGCATCCAGTTGGCGCGCTTGCTTCTGCGCAAAGGAATCACGGGTAGCGCGGCCAAGGAAATGATCAAATCGCAGATGCCTTTGGCAGAGAAAATCACGCGGGCCGACCACGTTGTCTGGAACAACGACGAGCGATCGGTTCTCGCGGAACAAGCGAGGTCGCTTGTTGATCTTTGGCGTCAGGAAAAATGGACGACTCCGGCGCGCCTTGAGAAATAATCTGAACACTGGCAATCTGTCCGAGATGCCGCCTTCTCATTTCGTTTCCCTCGCACGCACAGGAAATAGACGCACACTGTGCAGCCTTATTTTACGCCATTTATTCGCCTACTTCTCGTTAGACCATCGTTTTCCCGGGGCGTTTGATTCGTTCCCTCAAAATCCCTCCCAATACGGTACAGGCCATGAGAGTTCCGCTTGCTAGGGCGTCGAACCAAAACGGAGCTGTGCTTTTCTTGAAAAAGAACAAAACATATATCGTGTCACCAGTTAGTGGAACCAAGACCAAGGCGGCGTTTAAGATCCCTCGACCAGCTCCAATGAACCCGGCAATACAGCCGCCCACGAGCCCGGAGATAATCGCAACCATCATTCCGCCGGCTAAATCGATCGGTGAGCCTCCATAGAGCGGGCGCCCGCCCAGAACACCGTTAAATCCCAAAGAGGTTAGGAGGACGATTACGGCATACCCGATTATCATCGCGGCAAGACCGCGGACAATTAGAATAATGAGCTTCCATCGCATAAAGCCAATTTTGGCACGGGTGCCATTCTACGTATAGGACACACGGTGCCTCAGATTGGTATTCGCGTCGCCGGACGTCATGCTGTAATAGAAGGAATGAGTACTCCAAAGGGAGTGCATAGCTTCGGCAACGAGCTTCGCTGGTGTCAGCTCGACGGGATTCGCATTTCCGAAACGCTCATGCCAAGCGGGCTTCAACTCGGTGAGCACTCCCACGAAGCGGGTCAGATTTGTTTCGTCTTGGAGGGAGATTATCGAGAGTGCGCGAGCGACGGCGACCATCGATTCTACCCAGGAGCATTACAGTTCCGTGCGCCAGGTGAGCCGCATTCTAACATTTTCTCTTCCGAATTGGATGTTCTGACATTGTTGATCTCGATTGATTCGGATCGATGGGTCCACATTGGTGCGCGGCGTCCCGTAACCACGGACGCGATTCTTAAGGATTGCGCCGACGAGATCCGTCGTGAGCTCCGACGATTGGATGACGCGCGGCGTGCAGCGCTCGAAGGATGGGCGATGCTTTCACTCTCGGCTCTTGCACGGCGATACGATAACATCGACTGGCGCGAGCCGCCCTGGCTTCGCGAGGCCGTGGCGATGATCAATCAGGGTGCGACGGGCCCGATTTCGCTCACTACCGTGGCCACAGCCATTGGGGTGCATCGCGCGACACTCGCGGCAGCGTTCCGGCAGTTTAAAAACACCTCGGTTGGTAAGTACATTCGTGAGCAGCGTGTACGGCACGTTATGCGCGAGCTCGTGAGTAGCAAGATGCCACTTTGTGAGATCGCAACGAAGTGTGGATTCCATGACCAGGCGCACATGGGGCTTGTGTTTCGAAAGGCGGTAGGCATGTCGCCAGGGGTCTATCGATCTGCGCATTGACGAACTATTCTGCCGTGTCAACCTAACCAGCCGCTCCAGCTAACTCAGCACTTTGTTGCGATCATAGGACACATGCGCACCTTAATTTTCAAAGTGGTAGGTAGCTGAGCTCCATTCTCGTTAGGCCCCACGTATTTTTGGAACAAGGCATGACCGGCAACGCCTCGAATTTGCCAGAGCACGTTCCTGCGCTCCCGCTCGAAGCGCGAGCCCCGCCGCCGCCTGACGATCCCGTCGCCGCGCGCCTGCGCGGATTCGGGCCGGTTGGGCTTCTCGCGATTCTCGTCATTGTTTTGACGGCTGTCATCAAGCCTCTCAGCGCCATTCTGGTGCTGGTGTGGGCCTGGCGCTCGCATACGCCATGGCGCGAGATCGGCTACGTGCGACCCAGGAGCTGGATTGGCAGTCTGGCCGCCGGCATCGTTTTAGGTTGCGCGTTTAAACTCCTGATGAAGGCGATCGTGATGCCGCTGCTCGGCGCCCCTGCAATCAATCCCGCCTATCATTACCTGGTAGGAAACCGGGCTGCGCTCCCCGGATTGGTGTTCACGATGATTGTGGGCGCGGGCTTCGGAGAAGAGACCATTTTCCGGGGGTACCTGTTCGAACGCCTCGGCAAGCTTTTTGGGACTGGGGCCGGCGCAAAAATATCCATCGTACTGCTCACCTCCGCGGTGTTTGCACTGGGCCATTACTCCAACCTGGGGCTTCCCGGCGTCGAACAGGCGATGATCACGGGTCTCGTCTTCGGGACGATCTTCGCAGTTACGGGCCGGATCTGGATGGTGATGTGTGCGCATGCCGCGTTCGATCTAGTAGCGATCGCGATAATCTATTGGAATATCGAATCCGATGTGGCTCACCTTGTGTTCAAATAGCCAAGGGTGCCCCAACAAATCGCTTTGTGCGTATTTCCGCAAATGAGCGCATATGCCTAAAGCCCTATGAAGGGCGTTAAGTGTGGCGGGCGAGGGTGTAGGTGGTTTTGTTAGATCATAAGGTGTGCTTGAAGGAGGTTGAGGTCGGGAGATTTTTGGCGCGAAGGCGCTTGAAACATGAACGGGTTCGAGCGATGGTCTTCTAGAATGCGCGCTAAAGAAAGCGCGCTCAAAAAAGATTCTCCATTTGCGGATTTGCCGGCAATGGATGGCGCAACTTTCCAAGTTGCGATTTTCACGAGGGCAAGTTAGAAGCTTGCTCCACATAACCGATTTTTTTTTCGCTAAAATTCCTTCTCTTCACGAATCACTTCTGAAATGGACGAAGGTCTAACAACTCCAGAGTCGTCGGAAGAGGCAGAAGCAGACGCGTCGCCTGTAAGTGCTGTACCCGCGGACGCTGTCGGCAAAGGCCATTCCGGCTCGGAACCGGCGTCAGCGACGCCGGCTACAGCAGCGCTGCCAACGCTCAATTTGAACGAGCTGCAAAATCTTTCGTCGGAGGAGCTCGAATCCCTGGCGGGCGATTTCGATTTGCGGCTGCATCCCACGCGCTCGATTCACCAACATATTGTCGATATCATTCGCGCGGGGCTGAATCGCGGGGCGAGCGTGACCGCGGAGGGCTTTCTCGATCAGGTGGGCG
>DATMPQ010000215.1:0-8000 GCA_035567015.1 Chthoniobacterales bacterium
CTGACGCGAAGGGCGGGACGCATTCGCTTTCGCAATACAAAGGCAAATACGTCGTGCTCGAGTGGTTTAACCCGGAATGCCCGTTTGTAAAAAAGCATTACGCCAGTGACAACATGCAGAAGCTGCAACAGGAATACACCGGCAAAGGCATCGTCTGGTTGACGATTGATTCCAATGCGCCGGGCACGGAGGGCAACATTACGCCGGACCAAGCGCAGAAAATCATGGCTTCCTGGAAAACAAAGCAGACGGCCTTGCTTCTCGATCCCGACAGCAAAGTGGCCAAGCTTTATGGAGCGAAGAACACGCCGAACATGGTCGTGATCAATCCCGAAGGAAAATTGATCTACGAAGGCGCGATCGACAGCAAAGCGTCACCTAATCCGGCCGACATCCCGAGCTCGACCAATTACGTTAAAGCCGCGCTCGACGAATCACTCGCCGGTAAACCGGTTTCCCGTCCGACGACGAAACCGTACGGTTGCTCGGTCAAATACAAATCTTCGTAGCGGCGAAACCTCGTTGCCCTGTTTGTATTGCTCGTAGCCGCGGCGCCGCGGCTACGGTTTACCCCGGTTTTTCCGAAAATCGCGCAGCCCATCGCAAGACCGGCATTGGCGTTATGCGGACAAGAAACATGCCGATTTTCATGACAAAACCCGGAATCACCAGCGGTCGGTCGGCCTCAATCGCGGCGAGCGCGTCGCGCACGACCCGCTCGGCCGAAACCTGAACAAATTCCGGGCCGCCTTCGGGCTGACCGCCCGGACGTTTTGCGGCTTCCTGAAATTCGGTTGGCACCGGTCCAGGACAAAGCGTGCACACGCTCACGCCCGTGCCGCGCAGCTCGGCGCGAAGCGCTTCGGAAAAACTTGTCACATAAGCCTTGGTTGCCGCGTAAACGGCGAAACCGGGAATCGGCAGAAAACCGGCGGACGAACTGACGTTCAAGATGGCGCCGCGTTTTTTCGCGATCATCTGGGGAAGCAAATGGCGCGTGAGCGAAGTCAACGCGATCACGTTCACGAGCATGATCTGCTCATTGCGCCCAGGATCGCTCGTCGCAAACGGGCCGAGATCGCCGAGCCCGGCATTGTTGATCAAAAGATCGACATCGATCTTTTCGCACTCAAGCCATGCGATCAGTTCTTCGGCCTGCGAAGGGTTAGCGAGATCAATTTTGCGAATGTGAACAGTGAGATCAGAGTGATTTCTCGTTAGTTCGTCGCGCAACTCGCTCAATCTTTCCTCGCGTCGCGCGACTAGAATGAGCGACCGCACGCGACCCGCAAGTTGCCGCGCGAACTCACGTCCGATCCCAGCCGAAGCTCCTGTGATCAGTGCGTTACAGCTGTCGATCTTCATCGCACACGACTCAAAGACGTGCCGGACGAGAGCCGTCTTCGGGTGTGATGGCGGGCAGCCATCCCGGCTGTCGGACAGGCCGGAGGCCCGTCCGCCATGACAGGCGAGACGCCTGTCTTCCGCAACCGTTTCAAGGATGTGAGTTCAGATTTTGTGAGTGCGCGCCAATGACCGCGCGGCAAATCGCCGAGGCGAAGATTTCCCATGCGCGTTCGCACAAGATGTTTGACGCGGTACCCAGCCGCTTCAAACGTGCGGCGAATTTGGCGATTGACGCCTTGTCTTAAGACCACGCGCAATCGGGTCGGCGTCACGCAATGCAATCGGGTAATTTGTGCCTTTTGGCCGTCGAGAAAAATTCCGCGCAATAATCTTGGTGTGAGAGCCGCGTCCCACGGGTGATCCAAAATTACTTCGTACTCCTTGTCGATCTTGTATCGCGGGTGGGTCAGCCGTTGCGCAAGTTCGCCGTCGTTGGTAAGAAGGAGCAAGCCTTCGGTTTGCGCATCGAGCCGGCCCACATTGAAAAGACGGGGAAATTTCGCGGGTAAAAGATCAAAGATAATGTCGCGCGCATGCGGATCGCTTCTGGTCGAAACGAAACCGGCGGGCTTGTGCAAAATAATGTGCAAGCCGGGAAGCTTTCGGGGGACGAGTTTGCCATCCACTTTCACGTGGTCGCGGACTGACGGTTGCGCGCTGAAGTCCGTGCAGCGCTCTCCGTTGATGGTGACTCGACCGGCCGCGATCAATTGATCGCACTGCCGACGTGACCCGATCCCGGCCGCGGCGAGGAAGCGATTGAGACGCATGGCGTCACCGATTACTACGGACCCAGCGCACGTTTCCGACGCAAACACCTTTGCCCGAATCTTTCTCGCTCCGATCGTCCATCCTTTCACTCAAAAGCTGGAGTCGCGCTCTGGTTTGGGCAGATCAGATTGTAAATTGCTATCCAAGTCTCCAATACGGCATTGCCGTCAAAGCCGACGCCTAACTCCTCTTGAATGGCACGGATGAGTTGATCGAGATTCACGAACACGTTTCGCTGTCCTCGAAGCCGAACCCGTTACGCTTCCGGCTTGGTTTTTGGGAGGCCAATAACTTTGCTGCCTTCCTTCCATTGAGCGCGTTTCTTAAGAAGCTCGACCCGCTCAAAACGCTTCAGGACATTGCGCTTAGCGGTGATGGTGCTGGCCCCTTTTAAACTGCGATGCTGCGACATGAATTGGTTTTGGTGCGAAAATGAGCCGCCACATTAGGCCGCGAGCCGAATTTTTCAAATGGAGATCGTTCGCCCGCATCTGCCACCACGCGCGCCGACCGAGCGGTTGGGCATTTTAATGACGGCTCTCATCGTGCTCGTCGCCGGATTTGGCGCGAGCAGATCTTGGGGACGGGTCTTGGCCGAAGAGCGTTATAACTGATTGCTCAGGACAACGTACGGGCCGCAGGCCGTGACTTGATGATAAATGTGAAAGCGTTGGGTCAATAAATCTTGCCAGTGAGTGAGGCGTCCTTGATCAACGATTAGATAAACAGCGTCAGCGTCGCCCCATTTTCTAAGAACGAGGTCCTCGTCTATGATGACGTCGGCAGTTTTTGAGGCGGCGTGCATTTCGTCATCGCGCGGCTGGTTCACGAGATAAAACCGCCGATTCAAATAGAACGTAAGACTGCTGCCGACGTCCAATGATCCCTCGTAAATGACTGCGTCCTTTTCGCCAAGCCTGGCGTTGAGAAAACGCGCGGCGTCAGCGAGGGAAAAGTGCGGGCCCATGCGCGCGACACCGTCGATCATGCTCAACCCGGTCGGAATCATGGCCGCCGCGAGCGCAACGCAGGCGAGTTTCGGCCGGCGCGTCGCGATTAAATAGAGGGCGAGGAGGGAAAAAGTAATGAGAGCGACGCCGATGATCGCGAACATTGTCCGCAAGGCCAGCCAGGCTGGACTGGGAATGTGTTGCAAGGCGCGCCACGTCGTCCATCTCGTATCTGCATCGCCAGAACTCCCATCAATTTGTCCGATCACCTTCGGAAGCAGCAGCGCCAGGGAACAGATGGCGATTCCGACAAGGTTGAGCAAGCTCGCACCGGCCGCGCGCAGTTGACCCGGCATTCTTTGCCACGCCGTCGCCGCCCACAGCGCAAATGCGCTCCACATACTCATCGAATAGTAATCCTGGCGCTGTCCGAGGAGAAGCAGTGGCAAAAAAAACACACCCATCCAGCAAAGGGGCAAAGCATCCGCGAATTCTATTTCGCGCGGCCGCAGCACTCGCCGCCATGCCAAGAGCACCCCGGGCAAAAGCGCGATCGACCATGGGAACCACCAGGCGAAATGCAATGCGATAAATTGCAATCGAGGAACGCCATTATCGCTACCGGGCACATCGGGAGCAGCCTGCAGGTGGCCCAGCCATTCTACGCCCACCAACTGGCGAAAAAATCCGGGGAAGTGCCATTCCGCCCAAATGTACCACGGGGCCACCATCAGCAAGAAGATCGACACGTAAGACCAATGAAGGAGCGGGCGGAAGCGGAGGCGCGCCTCTCGATACAATAACGCGAGCAGCACAAAAACCGCGGCCGGACAAATCAAACCGTGCAGACCCTTAGTCAGGCAAGCGAGCGCCGCGCAGAGCCAAAAACCGAGGAACCAGAAGCGGCGAAAACGCCGGCGCTGATAACCGCACACGCCGCAGAAAATCGCGCCCGCGACGAAGGCGCTGAAAACAGGCTCGGGCATGATGATCCGTCCGAGCAAAAAAGCGCCGCACGAGCAGAGATAAATCAGGCCGGCCAGGAAGCCGCGCCAATAATCGGCCAGCCGTTCTCCGATTAGAAACGTCACGGCCACGGTCGCAATCGTTCCCAGCGCGATAGGAAGGCGAGCGGCAGCCGCGCTGGCACCGAAGAACTTGAACGACGCGATAATCAGCCAGTAAAGCAGCGGCGGTTTTTGCAGGCGCGAAAGACCATCGTTGGTAGGCGAGAGCCACTGACGTGCCTCGATCATTTCGCGGGCCGCACCGGCGTACTGTCCTTCGGTGTGGCCATAGAGATCGCCCCAGCCGATCGTCGTCAGGTGCAATAACGCCGCCAGCGCAATCAAAAAAACAAAAAGAGCGTGGCGTGTCGGCGGCGGATTGATGGCGGGAGGCTCGAGAAGAGTCTCTTCAATGCTGAAAGTACGAGCGCCAGCGACCATCGATTCGTTAGGCCGTCCGGCGGGCGCGCTCGACGATAGGCGCGCTCAGGCGAGTGTTTGCTTCGGGTGTCCGATATTTTTCCCAGTCTTCCGGCAAACGCACCAATTTTCCCGCTGGCATCTCGATGAGGGCCAGTGTCTGGCGGCATTCGGAGATCAACGCATCATCTTTCGGACGAACGATGCGGAATGCGCACCAAAATCGCGCCCGTTCCAGTTGGTCGAGCCAGCCTTCGACCACGAGTCGATCGCCGAGTTTGGCGGCGCGTCGATAGTCGATCTCAGTGCGCACGACGACGGGATATTTTTTGTCTTCAGTCATTTGCGCGAGGCGGAGGCCGAGTTCCTCAGCGAGCAGCGTCCGAGCGATCTCGATGAAGCGCAGATAGGCGATGTTGTGCACCACGCCTCCGCAATCGGTATCGAAAAACATTACTCGCACTTCGGTGCGAATGCGTGGCGCATCGGCGGAGAGCATGCGGAGCAATCATTCCGTAAGGCTCACTGAAAGCAACGGTAATCATTGTGCATCCCCTTTTTGGGGTGCCGCAGGAGGAGATGTCGATCTCTGCAAGATCGACAAGACGGCATCGATAACTTCCTGGACGCTCACGGCCTTCATGCAGCGAAAATCGATCGGACATTCACGCAGGAAGCAGGGGCTGCACTCCACCTGATGTCGCAAAATAGTGTCACTCATGCCGAGTGGCCCGGTGAGTCGCGGCTCGGTGGAACCAAAGATCGCGACAACCGGCACTCCGAGCAGCGAAGCGAGATGCATCGTGCCGGTGTCATTTGTCAGCAGCAAACGGCAGTCGCGCAGCTCGTCGATCAACTGGTCGAGAGTGGTTTGGCCGATCCGATTTACGCAGGTGTCGCCCAGCGCGCTCGAAATCTGCTCGCCGATTGTCACGTCTTTCGACGTGCCGAAAAGAATCCACTGCACGGACGATTGCGCGGTGATCGCTGCTGCGACCTCGGCGAAGCGCTCCGGCAACCATCGTTTGGCCAGGCCGTATTCGGCGCCGGGACAGAGACCGATCTTAAGCCGGGCTTCCGTCGCGCCGGAAATCAAGGAAAGTCGATTGTTAATCGCCCCAGCGGTTGAAAACAGCCGCTCCTTGTCTGCTACGCTCGCCCCGAGTTCGCGCGCCATTCGCAAATAACGATCTGCCTGATGTTCGATTGGCCCTGGAATTTCGCGATCAGGCACGATCTGGTTCAAGAGCCAACTGCGGAAATGCCCGCGATAACCGACCCGTCGAGGAATTCCGCTCAGCCAAGTTTCCAACGCTGTGCGCAATGAATTGGGAAAGAGAATCGCCGCGTCAAACCTCGACTGCCGCCGAATCGTGCGGACCGCCGCAAGAAGGGACTTATTGGGCAGCGACACAACTTCGTCCGCTTCCGCAACTAACTTCCACATCGAGGCAATCTTCGCCGGCGCGGCGATTGTAATGTGCGCATCTGGACGCCCGGCCTTGATCGCGCGAACCGCCGGCACGCTCATCGCGGCGTCGCCCAGCCAATTGCCCGCGCGAATGAGGATGCGGAACGGCTGTAAATCTTTAGCCGAAACATTGGAAGGCAGATAGACCCCGCGTTTGTAGCGCGTGAGAAGGAAATTAGGCCGCGGAGTTTTCCAGCGATTGTGCACCCAAAACCAGTCTTCCGGCGCACGACAAATTTGTTGCGCGACAATTTCGGTGGCTTTCGCGGTCAACGATTCCACTGATTGGTCGGCGGTCTGCAAAGGCTCCGTTACAACCATGCGCCAACGCGCCGTGCCGCTCGTGTAGAGAGCTATGCCAATCAATGTTGCGCCAGTGCGTTTCGCCAAGAGCGCAGGCAGCGGAGAGGTCGATGCCAGCCGCCCGAAAAACGGAACCCACAACCCATGATCACCGGCATGTTGGTCACTCAGGATGCCGATGGCGCCGCCGCCGCGAAGGAGTTCGATGGCCTTTTGGAAACCTTCTTTGCGATCGAACATTTCGACCCTGGCGCGGCCGCGCAAACGGCGGACGTGTTCATCGATAAAACGGTTACCCAGCTTTTGATAAATCGTACTATTTCTGACGTAGCCGATGAGCCTCGGGAGAAACTGGGCAAACAATTCCCAGTTGCCGAGATGACTCAAGATGAGCACGACGGGATGGCCGGCGCGCAATTGCCGATGTACCACATCGAGGTTTTCCGTCTCGACCCACGCTTCCATCTTTTCCGGTCGCACAACACTGAATTTAACGCTGCAGAGGAGGTTCGCGCCCAGGCGCTGAAAATGGCGGCGGACAAGACGGCGCAATTCGCGCGCCGATTTTTCATTTCCGAACGCGATCGAAGTATTTCGCAGCGCCAGGCGCCGATATTTTCCGAGAATGATCCAGGCACAAAACCCGGAGACGTTTCCCAGCGCAAAAAGCGCGCGCAAAGGCAGCGCTGCCAGAAGCACCGTGCCCGCGCGATAGAGGAGATAAATTGAAAAATCGAGCATGCAGGATCGTTGGGAGTATGGCGCAGCGGCATGGCAGCGTAAATTTGCCTGCGCCGCGCTTCAATTAATATACTGTGCGAGTGTTGCAAACCGCTTCAAATCCAATGGGTAGCGCGGCCGCGAAGGAAGCGATTGTCGCTCGTCTCCAGTCTCAGGTGGATCATCTGCAACGAGCGTTGCGTGCGCGCACGTCCGAGCTCGACGAAGCGGACCGGCACATTGCGCGGCTTGAAGAAAGTTTACTGAAATTGAAGCAGGCCAGGCGCGAACTGCGGGAGCTAAAGCGGGAAAGGCGAGCATTACGCAGCTCTCCGGAGCGGAGGATCGGTCAGGTCTTGCTCGCGCCTTATCGATTGCCGCAGGGTCTTTTTCGGGAAATCAGAAAGCGCTTCGGACTGCCGCGCTGGCGGTCGCCGGAGCCTTCGAAAACTGAATATCAAGCGTGGTTGGATCGGCATCGCGTCTCGCCGGCTCAAGCGCGCAGCATGCGGGAAGAATCACGCATTTTTTCCTACCGGCCTCTCATCAGCATCATCACGCCGGTTTTCAACACTCCGGGTGCCTGGCTTAAAGAGGCGATCGATTCCGTCCTCTCCCAAGCTTACGAAAATTGGGAACTGATCCTCGTGAATGATGCTTCCACAAATCGCGAGACGCTCGAGGTTTTACGTCCGCAAACCTCACGCGACGCGCGCATCCGTTTGATTCGCCTTGAGAAGAATGGAGGCATTTCTGTAGCGTCCAATCGCGGCCTTGCCGAAGCGCAGGGCGAATGGATCGGCCTGCTCGATCATGACGATTTGCTCGAGCCGGATGCGCTTTTCCAAACGGTGAAATTGCTTCAGACGCATTCCGATGTCGATCTCATCTATTCCGATGAAGATAAGCTTACGGCAGAGGGTTTTACGGATCCCATGCTTAAACCCGATT
>DATMPQ010000216.1:0-11386 GCA_035567015.1 Chthoniobacterales bacterium
CCGCATTTTATCAACGACTCCGCGCCGCAGGCAAACCGCCCAAACTCGCTCTCACCGCCACCATGCGAAAACTCCTACTCCTCCTTAATCGCTCCCTCAAACCCCAACCTATCCTCGCTTGAACTCAAGACAGTTACTACAACTTTTTGCCCGCGCGCGGTTTGACTTCGCACGGTGATTCGTTAGCATCGGCGGCTTGCTTGGCGTCTTATGGCGGCGCGTATCTACACCGATAAAGATGCCGATCTCCGCTGGCTCAAGGGAAAAACGTGCGCGGTGATCGGTTTCGGAGCGCAAGGCCGCGCTCACGCACTAAACTTGCGCGACAGCGGACTCGCCGTCGTCGTTGGGCTTTATCGCGAAAGCAAATCACGCCCTACCGCGCGGCGCGCCGGTCTTAAAGTTGTCGATACGCCCGAGGCTGTACGTCGCGCGGATGTCATTTTTCTCGCGCTGCCGGATACGAAAATGCCGGACCTGTACAAAAAAGAGATCGCGCCGCATTTGCGGCCGAGCCAGACGCTGGTTGTCGCGCACGGCTTCGCAATTCATTACCGGACCTTCCGCCCGCGAAAAGATGTCGATGTGGTGATGGTCGCGCCGAAAGGTCTGGGGCCGATGGTGCGCCGGGAATTCGTAAAAGGGCGCGGCGTGCCCGCGCTCATCGCGATTCATCAAAATCCGAGCCGGCAGGCAAAACGGACGGCGCTGGCCTGGGCAAAAGGAATCGGCTCGACACGCGCCGGCGTGATTGAAACAACTTTTCGGGAAGAAACGGAGACAGATCTTTTCGGCGAGCAGGCGGTGCTTTGCGGCGGAACGAGCGCGCTTATCCGCGCGGGATTTGAAACGTTAGTGCGCGCTGGTTATCCGCCCGAGCTGGCCTATTTCGAATGTCTCCACGAGCTCAAGTTCATTGTCGATCTTATCCACGAGGCGGGAATCGCCGGGATGCGTGGGCTCATTTCGGAAACGGCAAAATGGGGCGAGCTGACGGTTGGCCCGAAAATTGTCGATCAAACAGTGCAAAAGCGAATGGCGACAGCGCTGCGCGAAATTCGCTCAGGAAAATTCGCGCGCGAATTCATTCGCGAAATGAAAACCGGCCGACGGCGCTACGCCAAGTTGCTGCGCCAAGGTGATAAGCACCCGATCGAAACCGTGGGACGGAGGCTCCGCGGCCTCATGAGTTGGAAAACGAAAACAAAAAAGCAGTGATCCACGCTGCCGCACTTGGCAGCGCGCCCATTCCGCCGAATTCGTCCGGCCGGAAAATTATTGTTTCGTCGGTGCGTGCCCGAAGATAAGCATCGGGCTGGCGGTGGTCGGAATCGCGCTGAGCCGATCGCAGGGCATTGGAATGCCCGACGTTGAGTTAAAGACGTAGCACACTTTCTTTACGTTCTTGGCGGCCGGCTGCTGTTTCGCCGGCACAACGACTACGTTTTCACTCGGACCAGCAAAGATCGATGCACAAAAGACGAGCGAGAGCGCGACGCTTGCGCAGCGAATCCACCAACCGCACCGGCGAGAGAGCCTGGTTACAGTTGTCATGCAAAGAGTATGCGCCTTTGGCCGTGGAAAACAACAGAAAAATGTCGGCCAATCGCGGATTCACGATCAATCGCCCCAAAGGAACTGCTCCAGGCGCAGGCGATTGAGACGCGCCTTTGCTTCTTCGCTCCGGCTGCCTCCGGCCGCAGCCAGCCTCTGATAAATGGCGGCAGCCGATTCCCACTTGGAATCGTCCTCTAACAGACGCGCGGCATTGAACCCGGCTTTGTAGAACCAGAAGAGTTCGCGCCGCCGATCCGGCCGAGCCTCATTCTCCAAGACTTTGTAAAAGGTCGCGAGCGCGCCTGCCCGATCGGTTTCTTTTTCCAGGCAAAGACCTTTCTTGAAGAGCGCCTGGTTGCGCCAGTGGATCGGCTCCTCCGGATCAGCCGCCAATTGATCGTAAACCTCGATCGCGCGCCGATAATTTACGTTCCCGCCGCTCTCGAAAAGAATGTCGCCTTTGCCGCAAAGAGCCTCTCTCTTTTCGGACGGCCGGGCGTTGCTCTTCAACACTTCGTCATATAATAAGAGCGCGTCCTGTGGCTTGCTCAGTTTGCGTTCGATGACAGCTTGTTCGTTGCGCGCGGCCCATTTTAAATCGCCATTCAGTCGCACCACCTGATCGAGAAGGACGATGGCCCGATCGAGCGAATGCGAGCCCATGCTCGACATCGCCGATTCCGCCGCGAAAAAGAGAGCCTTTTCCGTAAGCGGCCCCGCCGGATTTTGCTGCGCGAGAATTTCAAACTGCGTTTGTGCATTTGGAAAATCCTGCCGGCGGTAATAAGCCTCCGCTAATTTCATGCGAACATCCGGCGCGAAGGCTGATGCGGCGTGTTCTTGCAGAAAACGATTTGCCAGTTCGATTATCTTTGTGTCGTTTGCGTTTTCGGAGTCCTCAATCCAGATCATGAGATAATCGCCGTGCTCGGCGGCCGCTGCGGTCGGCTTCGAACCGGCGGCGCGAGCCAGATCTTTCCGCGCCTCATCAAGGCGCGCGGGCGTGGCTTGGAAGGCCAGCTCGGCCAGGGCGACCCATGCCTCCGCCACGCGCGGGTTCCCAGGAAAATCGCGCACAAGTTCCCGCAGGGATTCCGCCGCTTTCCCGTCTCCTTTTGCCGCCTGCATTAATCCTCCTTCCAGCCGTAATTCTGCGCGCGATTGTTCATCTTCACCCCGTTTTTCGAATTCGTTGTAATCGGCCAGAAAACGGGCGTGATCACCAAGTTGCAGCCAGCCCAACGACGCGTTGAACATCGACAGCTTCGCCCACGGCGACCCCGAATGCGCGATTTGCTCAAAGGTCGCGGTCGCCACGTCAAAGCGCTTGGCCAGATACTGAGCTTGCGCGGCGAGCAAATTGATCCGGTCGAGCAACGGCGCTTCCGGCCGAAGCAAACGCGCCTCTTCTAAAATTGCGATTGCGTCATCGAAGTGTCGATCCTCCAGTTCCAGTTGCGCGAACTCCAACAGACCTGCGGCCAGCGCCGGAGATTTTGCGTCGCTGCTGCGCAGTTCACCGAATAGCTGCAAAGCTCTCTCGCGATGCCCGGCGCGAAGCTCGAGACGTGCCAGATACCATCGCGCAAATGCGCGTCTTGGCTCTTCGGGATTGCGGACCCATCGCTCGAGCTCGCTCCGTGACGGCTTGGGTTCCGCGCGGTAAAGCTGGTCCAGTTTTGCGAAGATGACGGCCAGTTCGGGATCCGTCGGGTGATGCTCAATAAAGTCCTCAATAAAATCGTCACCCGACTCGGGCGTCTTCAACTGCAAATCCGCATCGGCAATGCTGAAAAGCGCCGCAATCACGACGGCATGACTTGCGCCTTCAGATCTTTTCAGAAGCGCTTGAAACGTGCCGATTGCTCTCTCCGGCCGTTGTAAGATCACCTCCAGCCGGCCGCGCAAAAAACGCCGCTCCTTTCTCTCGGCCGCTGATTTCGGCTGCAGCTCGTCCAGCACGCGCCGCGCCTTCACGGCGTCGCCCTTGTCGATGTACAACTCAGCCGATCGGAGCCGCGCTTCGGTCCCCCATTGTTTGTCGCGAAAAAGAACGAGAAATTTCTGCAACGCTGCCTCCCGTCGCTCGAGCGCCCGCAACATTTCCCCTGCACCAAAAACTGCATCACTACGAAATGGCGAGCGTTCATCAGCCGCGACCTCTTGGTAGAGCGACAGCGCCTCGGCCCATCGATGCAAGCTGGCCAGGGCCTGGGCGCGCCAGAATTTTGTCGATGAAACATCGCGCAGTCGCGCGTCACCTAACAGGGCCAACGCGTCCGCTGGCTGCCTCGCGGCTAGAAACGCTTCGGCTAGCTTTTCGGCAGTGGCGCGCCATTCATCATCGGAACGATTGTTCTTCAGCAACGTTTGTAGCCGCGCAACCGTGACCTCGGGCACGCCGGCCATAAGTGGTTTCATCGCCTCTGCGAGCTCAGGAAAATCTGCGGCGCGCGCTGCCGGCAAAAGAAAGATCGACAACGCGACGACAAGGACTCTGCGGATGCTCTTTCTCCATTGAACATTGAAAGTTAGATGGCTTGCTCGCGAAGGCTTTCGGAGTTGGGCGTTGGACGTTTTCATCATTTCTTCAACAGGGGCCGCAGAAATTTCCCCGTGAAACTATTGGCAAGATGGACAATCTCCTCCGGTGTTCCTGCCCCAACAATCTCGCCGCCTTGCTCGCCGCCTTCCGGCCCGAGATCGATGATCCAATCGGCGCATTTAATCATCTCGAGATTGTGCTCAATCACGATAACTGTGTTGCCTGCGTCGCGCAGTTTCATCAAGACTTGCAGCAATTTCTCGATATCCGCGAAGTGCAAGCCGGTCGTCGGCTCATCGAGAATGTAAATGGTCCGGCCAGTCGCTTTCTTGGCCAGCTCGGTCGCGAGTTTCACGCGTTGCGCTTCGCCGCCGGAGAGCGTTGTGCCGGCCTGACCGAGTCGCAAATAACCGAGACCGACATCGAGCAGCGCATTTAATTTATCGGCAATGCTCGGCACGTTGCGGAAGAAACGCGCTGCTTCGTCGACCGTGAGATCAAGAACGTCGGCGATATTCTTTCCCTTGTACGTGATCTCGAGCGTCTCGCGATTGTAACGCTGGCCGCGGCAAACTTCGCACTCGACGTAAACATCCGGCAAAAAATGCATCTCTATCTTGATCAGCCCGCCGCCCTCGCAATTCTCGCAGCGGCCCCCTTTCACATTGAAACTGAAACGCCCGACGTCATAACCGCGCACGCGCGCCATCGGCAGTTGCGCGAACAATTCGCGGATCGGCGTGAACGCGCCGGTATAGGTAACAGGATTTGAGCGGGGCGTCCGGCCAATCGCGCTTTGATCAATGACAATCGCTTTGTCGATCTGTTCCGCTCCGCGAATCACCCGATAAGCGCCTGGCTTCTCTTTTGAATTATAAAAGTGACGAAAGAGAGCGCGTCGCAAAATGTCGTCCACGAGGGTCGATTTGCCGCTGCCCGAGACGCCGGTCACGCAGGTCAGGCAACCAAGCGGAAACGATGCGTTGATTTTCTTAAGATTGTTTTCCGCCGCACCAACGAGCGTGAGCCAGCCATCAAGAGGTTCGATGTTGGATGTTGGATGATTCATGGATCGCGGTTTCGTGCGCTGTTTCGGGATCGGGATGCGCGCGCGACCGGAAAGATAAGCAGCCGTTAGAGAATTTTTCGCGCGTAAAAGCTCTTCGATCGTTCCTTGCGCGACGATTTCTCCGCCACGCGGTCCCGCGCCTGGGCCAAGATCGACAACGTAATCTGCCGCGCGAATCGTTTCCTCATCGTGCTCCACCACGATGACGGAATTGCCGAGATCGCGCAGGCGTCGCAGCGTGCCGAGCAATCGCGCATTGTCGCGCTGATGCAACCCGATGCTCGGTTCATCGAGGACGTAAAGAACACCCGCGAGACCGGAGCCGATCTGGGTCGCCAGTCGAATGCGCTGCGCTTCCCCGCCAGAAAGCGTGCCGCTTTCCCGATTGAGTGTGAGATAACCGAGTCCAACCTCGACGAGAAATTGCAGGCGCGATTGGATTTCCCGAATGACTTCGGTCACGATGGTTCGCTGTTGCGCGGTCAGATCCAGATTGTCGATATAGCGCACGGCCGCTTCGATCGTTTGCTCGCTGAACTGATGAATGTTCAGCTCGCGCGCCTGCCGATCTTTGATTGTGACCGCAAGAATCTCCGGCTTGAGACGCGCGCCCCGGCAGGTCTTGCACGGCACGCGCGTCATGAAGGCGCGGATGCGATTACGCGTGAATTCGCTCTCTGTTTCTTCGTAGAGCCGCTGCATCTGCGGCACGAGCCCTTCGAAGGGCTTTGCGACTCTCTTTTCTCCATTGCCACCGAAATTCATCTCGATGGGCTCGCCGTTGGTGCCGAAATAAAGCGCGTCTTTGAATTCGTTCGGCAAATCCGCAAACGGCAGGTCTTCATCGACCTGAAAATGTTTCACCAGCGCGCCTTGCAAATGACGGTAATACGCCTGCATCCGCTTCGTCCCGCGCCGCCACGGGGTGATTGCACCTCCGGCCAGCGTTTTGGTCGGGTCGGAAATCATCAGATCAGGATCGCAAACCGATTGCGTTCCGAGGCCATGACATGCCGGGCACGCGCCAAAATGACTGTTGAACGAAAAGTGTTTCGGTGTGAGTTCGCCTAACGAGAAACCGCTCTCGGCGTTTCCGTAATCGGTCGAGTAACGAAATTCTTCCCAAATTGCTTGCGGTTGGACGTTGGACGTTGAACCTTGAGCGCTCGCCACGGCGGAGCCCGTCCCGGGCGAAGGCGGGTTGGACGTTTCTCGTCTTTCGCGCAAGACCACCACGCGGTTCCCACCCCATTTCAGAGCCGTCTCGACCGAATCGGCTAGCCGAACGCGAATCCCCTGGCGCACAACCAATCGATCGACCACCGCTTCAATTCTGTGGCGCTGGGTCCTTTTCAGGCGAATCGGTTCGGCCCCCCCGAGTTCCATGATTTCGCCGTCGATCCGCGCGCGAACGAAACCTTCCCGCTTCACCTTTTCGATGACGTCGCGGAATTCTCCGGTCTGATTTTGTATCAGCGGCGAAAGTAGGACGATTCTTGACTCCGGCTCATACGCCAAAATTTGATCGACAATTTGTTGGGGCGTTTGCCGGTGAATCGGCTTGCCAGTTAGCAGTTCGTGCGGTTGACCAACCGCCGAAAAAAGCACGCGCAGGTAATCGTAAATTTCCGTGGTGGTCGCGATGGTTGACCTTGGATTCGCACCAGCACTGCGCTGCTCAATCGCGATCGCCGGGGAAAGACCTTCAATGAAATCGACATCTGGCTTTTCCATCTGATCGAGGAACTGGCGCGCATATGCGGACAAGCTTTCGACGTAGCGCCGTTGCCCTTCCGCGTAGAGCGTATCGAAGGCGAGCGACGATTTTCCCGAGCCGCTTAGCCCGGTAATGACGACCAGTTTCTCACGTGGAATTTCCACGTGGAGATTCTTTAGATTGTGCTGGCGCGCACCACTGATCTTGATAACTTGCGCAGGCATTCTGACGACGAATGTCGAACCTTTTAGTTAAGCACAACCGTCCCTTTTCTCCAGCGAAAATCCCGATTAATGAGTGATTCCGGCCACGAGCGAAAATCCCGGACTGCTAGCGACGCAGGCCGCAGCATCTCGCCTGATGAATTGGCACAGTTGCAGAAAAAGTTCAGCGAGATCAAACACTCCATCAACAATGCGCTTGCGGTCATGATGGCTCTTTCTGAAATGTCGCAGCGCCGTCCGGACTACGCCGAGAAACTGGCCACAAACGTGCTGGCGAAAGCACCGCAGATCGTTTCGAGTTTGCAGGAATTCACGCAGGCCCTGAACGAAAAGGCCGGGATCACACCGGAAGGCGTGGCGGGCTCGACAAAATAATTCCGTCGCGAAGAGCTGCTACGAATGGAGGCGGCCTCCGGCAAAAGAATCCTGATCGTCGAGGACGAGCGCGACGTTGTCGATCTGCTCACGCTAAACTTGCGTAAGGCCGGCGGATTCGTTGTCTCCACCGCTGCGGATGGTGCCGCCGGTTTGCACAAAGCGCGAACGGAAAAACCGGCTTTCATCATTCTCGATCTCATGTTGCCGAAGATGCCGGGGCTGGAAGTCTGCAAGATTTTGAAAAGCGACCCTGCCGCACGGCACATCCCAATCATGATGTTGACGGCCAAGGCAGAGGAGATCGATCGCATCGTAGGACTGGAATTTGGGGCTGACGATTACGTGACCAAGCCGTTCAGTCCGCGCGAGGTAATTCTGCGTATTCAAGCGATCCTGCGCCGGGGCGACTCCACGCCAGAAGAGGAACGCCTCAGCGCCGGTTCAATAATCATCGACCCGGCGCGCCATCACGTTTCCGTCGGCGGCAAACGGGTGAATCTCACCAGCATCGAATTCAAGCTTCTGCGCACGCTGGTGCAGCGACGCGGTCGCGTCCAGGCGCGCGATCGTTTGCTCTACGATGTCTGGGGCTACGAGAGCATGATCGACACGCGCACAGTCGATACCCATGTGCGTCGTCTCCGCGAAAAACTCGGCAAAGCCGGCGACGTAATCGAAACCGTGCGCGGGTTTGGCTACCGGCTTCGTGAAGAATGAGACTAATGCTTTGGCTGATCGTCTGGATCGGTTTGGGATCGACCATCGCACTCGTCTATGTGACTTGGCGAAACTGGATCGCGCCGTGGCGGCAAATCGAGCGGCTCGTCAGGCAAATCAGTGCCGGCGAACGCCCGCGCACATTCCTTGTCGAGGGCGGAAGGCGCGCACGGCAGATTAGTCTCGCCTTGGAGAATATTTTTGCGCGTCACCACGCGATCGCTGAGGAGATCGCACAGCGCGAGTCCGGGACGAAAACGATTCTCTCCGCGATGCACGACGGTCTGCTCGTGGTGGATGCCGGTGGCAGAGTTGTTGTGGCTAATGAGACTTTTCGGAAACTGTTTTCCCTGCGCGAGATTTCAGGAGGTACGCCATTGCTCGATGCCGTTCGCAATGCCGAACTCCATCAACTGATCGCAGAGAGCTTGCGCAACGGCGAAACGAGACAAAGTGAACTCGCTCTCACCGGTGCGCAAAAGAATTCTGAGCGGTGGCTGCAAGTCAGCGCCGTGCCGATGAAGAATGACAAAATCGGAACCGACGGCGCGGTTGTCCTGCTTCACGACATCACCGAGCTCAAGCGCGTCAACGAAATGCGCAGCGACTTTGTTGCGAACGTATCCCATGAGCTGCGCACGCCTTTGTCGATTTTGCGCGGCTATATCGAAACATTGCTCGACAATCCGAAAACTTCACCGAAAGAACTCGCCCGGATTCTCCAGGTCATGGAACGCCATTCCAAACGGCTCGGGCTGCTGTTGGATGATCTGCTCACGCTCGCGGAACTGGAATCGGCGAATTCGAATTTGCAGTTGAGCGAGGTGAATCTGTCAGAGTTGCTTGGCAAGGTGGTTCACGACTGGGAAAAAAAGCTCGCAGAGAAACAGTTGAAAATGAGTGTCGATGTAGCGGCGACGGTGCCGCTTATTGTGGCGGATGAAACACGGTTGGAGGAAGTTCTCCACAACTTGCTCGACAATGCGGTGAAATATTCACGGGAGAAAGGCGAAATTCGTCTGCACGCTGTGCAAGGCGACGACGACGAAATCGTGCTGAGCGTGAGCGATAACGGCGTCGGAATTGGCAAGAACGATCTCCCGCGCATTTTCGAACGCTTCTATCGGGCCGACAAAGCGCGCAGCCCCGAAAGTATTCGGGGCACCGGTCTCGGCCTCTCGATTGTCAAACATATCGCGCAACGGCACGGCGGCCGTGCGGAAGCGGAGAGCGAGCCGGAGCGCGGAACCACCATTCGCGTGATTCTGCCGATGGCCCGATAGCCGCCGGGCGGTGTGCTCTTTGTCACAGAAACGTAACAGTAAAGTTTTTGACCGGCGTCGCTCGGATGGGTCAGGCTCCGGTCCATGAAACTCTCAACATTTCTCGCCAAATCTCTTCCCTTCCTGGGCCTCATTTGGGCGAGCGCGGTGTCGGCGCAGATGACGATCAACGGCGCGGGCGCGACCTTTCCATATCCGATCTACTCAAAATGGTTCGACGAATACGCCGGGATCGATCCATCGGTGCGTTTCAATTATCAGTCGATCGGCTCAGGCGGAGGGCAAAAACAAATTCTCGCGCAGACAGTCGATTTTGGAGCGTCCGACGGTCCGATGAGCGATGACAACCTCGCGAAGGCGCCTGGAAAACTGTTGCATATTCCGACGGTCGCGGGCGCCGTCGTCATCACTTACAATCTCCCCGGCAGTCCCACGCTCAAGCTGGACGGCGAAACTATCGCCGACGTTTTTCTCGGCAAGATCAAAAAGTGGAACGATCTGAAAATCGCGGCCCTGAATAGCGGCACGAGCCTACCCGACGAGGAAATCGTCGTTGTCCATCGTTCAGACGGCAGCGGCACGACTTACATTTTTACCGATTATCTGAGCAAAGTCAGCAGCGAATGGAAATCGAAGGCCGGCAACAACACGTCGGTGAACTGGCCGACGGGCCTCGGCGGCAAAGGCAACGAAGGTGTGTCTGGACAAGTCAAGCAAACGCCCGGCTCGCTCGGTTACGTTGAATTGATTTACGCGATCCAAAATAAAATGCCTTATGCTGATTTGAAGAATGCGGCGGGCGAATTCGTGAAACCGACTTTGGATTCGGTCACCGCCGCGCTGGCCACTGCTAACATCCCCGATGACTTCCGTTTTTCGATGACGAACGCCGCGGGCAAGGACGCGTATCCAATCGCGGGCGCGACCTGGCTGCTCGTTTACCAGCAACAGAAAGACGCGGCTAAAGGCAAAAAGCTGGTCGAGTTTTTGAAGTGGGCGGAAACCAAGGGTGAGCAAATGGCGAAGGACCTCGATTACGCGCCACTTCCAGATAGTTTACGCGATCGCGTCCTGAAACGAGTCGACGAGATCAAGTACTAACCACTCCCGAACCCCCGAAAGAAAGGCCATCAGGCGGATATGCCCATAGTCGCTCCCATGCTCGCGATCGAGCGGACGGCGGCTAACGAAATGGCCCCGCCGTCGCGCTTTGGCGACAAAGCGTTCGAGTGGCTCACGCTGGCGATGGCGATGGCAGTGGTCGCGCTCGTTTTTCTCGTCGGCTGGCAACTGGCGCGCGGCTCGTCGCTCGCCATCCAAAAATTCGGATTTCATTTTCTCGCAACGTCGACATGGGATCCGGTCGCGGAACAGTTCGGCGCGCTCCCATTCATTTACGGCACGGTCGTTTCATCGCTCATCGGGTTGATCATTGCCGTGCCGCTCAGCATCGCGACCGCAGTTTATTTGACCGAACTCGCGCCGCTCTGGATCCGTCAACCCCTCGTATCGCTCATCGAGATGCTGGCCGCAATCCCAAGCGTGATCCTCGGCTTGTGGGGAATTTTCGTGATGATCCCGTGGCTGCGCGACTATCCATTTCCATTGTTGAAAAAACTGTTCGGTTGGACGCCGCTTTTCCGCGGGCCGATTTACGGTGTGAGCATGCTGGCGGGCGGGATCATTATCGCGATCATGATTTTGCCGATTATCACGTCAGTGTCGCGCGAGATTTTGCGCAGCGTCCCGAATCTCCAGCGCGAGGCGGCCTACGCCCTGGGCGCGACGCGCTGGGAGGTGACGCGGATCGCAGTTTTAAGTTATGCGAGGAAGGGATTGTTCGGCGCGATCATTCTCGGCCTCGGTCGCGCGCTCGGTGAAACGATGGCGGTCACG